>CAJWXC010000001.1 GCA_913048215.1 uncultured Flavobacteriaceae bacterium
GTAATTGTAGTTAATCCATTTTAATGAATAAAAAACAATTGCTATGAAAAAGAATAAAAGCCATTATAAATCTATAATGGCTTTTTTTATGGCTTTACTTGTGCTTTATTTTTTTAGGTATAACGCTAGTTTTATTTTGTAATAAGGTATTTTATGTTCAAAATACTCAAAATAGGTTTTAAGACTCTCAGGATTTTCTAGTATTTTTTTTGCCCTCTGAATCTTTAAAATTTCTGTAGATTCTATAAATTGATCTAAATCTACCGGGGTACCTAATTCATCTATTTTTATTAGATGTGTATACACTGTGTCTTCAGTGATGCCTCTTTTGGAAGCAATTTGAGAAGGAGATAAACCTTCTTCAAACAAATAATAACTCTTTTGATGGGTGGTTGTTTTTATAGCCTTTACGTCCTGGTGCTTTGCAATTACTTTAATAAAAGCTGCCGCATATTTTTCTAGTTTGGCTTTCCCTACACCACTTATATTTGAAAACCCTTCCATGGTGGTGGGTTTTTTTTGCTCCATGTCTTTAAGACTTGCGTCACTAAAAATAACATAGGCAGGAACTCCCATGTCTTTAGCAAAAACGCTACGAAGCATTCTTAATTTTTCAAACAATTCTTTCCCTTTTGAGGGAAGTCTCTCTTTGACAGGTTTTACCTTTGTGTCTTCTTGCGCTAGGGTTGCTAATTTTATTTGCTTGCCTTGAAACAAAATTTGTTTGGCCAATTTTGTTAACAACAACCTTCCACCTTCATGAAACCAAATTTCTAGCACACCTTGGTTAAGCAGCTGTATACAATATTGCTGCAAATCTCTCCAAGAAATATCTTTAGCCGCTCCAAAGGTTTTGATATGTTGGTATCCTTTTTCAAAAACTTGCTGATTGTTAGACCCGCGCAATACATCTATCACTAAACCAATGGCTTCTTTTTCTTGAAGCCGAACCACAGCCGAGCATATTTTCTGGGCAATAAGTGTCCCGTTAAAGTACGTTGGTGGGTTTTTACAAATATCACAATTACCACAATCTTGTGTTATAAACTCCCCAAAGTAATTAAGGAGGGCTTTTCGCCTACAACTCAGTGCCTCTGCAAATTGCTGCATGCGCTCTAACTTGGCTATTTGTATTTCTTGAGTTTGTGTGTCCTGGGCAAACTTGCGCAATTGCATGACATCTGCATAGCTATAAAACAATAGCGCGTGTGCTTTTAAACCATCACGACCCCCACGGCCAATCTCTTGATAATAGCCTTCTATGTTTTTAGGCATATTGTAATGTATTACCCAGCGCACATTACTTTTATCTATACCCATTCCAAAGGCAACGGTGGCTACAATAATTGGAGTGGTGTCGTTCACAAAATCTTCTTGGATACTAGTTCTTAATTCTGGGCTAAGCCCTGCATGATATGCCTTGGCATCATATCCTTTTGCTTTTAATTTTGCGGCTAGTGTTTCAGTATTTTTTCTACTCAAACAGTAAATGATACCACTTTGAAGCCCCCGAGGGCCAAGAAACTTAAATATTTGCTGTAACCGCTGCTGTCCAGGTCTTACGTCAAGATACAAATTAGGCCTATCAAAACTTGAGATAAATTTAGTGGCATGGGGCACTGCCAACTGCTTAACAATATCTAGCTGGGTCGCTTTATCTGCAGTTGCTGTTAAGGCTATAATGGGAGCTTCAGGAAACTCTAATTTCAAACGCTTTAATTGAGTGTAGGCGGGTCTAAAATCATGACCCCAAGAAGAAATACAATGCGCCTCATCTACAGCAATTAAACTAATAATGCTTTTTTGTAGATAGTTTGCTATTCCCCAAATACTCTCGGGAGCCACATAGAGTAGCTTTAAAGTTCCGGCCATTAGACTTTCTAAAATATCTTCTTGAGTTTGTTGGTCTTGAGTACTGTTGTAAAAAGCAGCAGAAACACCATTACTTTGCAGTGCATCTACTTGATCTTTCATAAGGGCAATAAGGGGAGATATTACAATAGCTACACCTTGTTGAGCCAGTGCTGGTAATTGATAGCATAAACTTTTACCTCCTCCTGTTGGCATAATAGCCAGAGTGTCCTTGCCAGACAAAACATGCTGGATAATCTCTAGCTGGTTGGGTCTAAAACTGTCATATCCAAAGTGTGTTTTAAGAAGTTGTTGGATATTGGAGATTTGAGAGGTTGTTTGATTTTGCTTCATAAATACCTAAAGGCTATTTTATTTGTAAAGTTAGGCTAATCTTCCTTTACACAAATAATCTATGCTGTGGTTTTCTGCATTTTAATAGTGTGTTATATATTCAAATTAGATTGACAAACACAACAACAATAGTGTTCTCAAAAACATGACCAATTACTAAAATAATTTGACCTAAATTGAAATTCTTTTTATCATACTTGAATTTATATTTTTTATGAATATCAAACAATAAAAAAACCAAAGCAAATTGCTTTGGTTTTTCTAAACATGGTACTTTATCAATTACTTATTTCCCAACATCAAAAGTTCATTCACAATTACTTCTGTTACATACCGCTTCTCTCCAGCCTCTGTCTCCCACATACGGTTGGTTAGCTTGCCGTCAATAGCAATTTCTTGTCCTTTTTTTACATAGCTCTCTACCACGCTAACAAGCCCTCCTTTTACAACGATATTGTGCCAGTAAGCACGTTCTACTTTTTGTCCTTCTTTGTCTTTATAGCTATCATCGGTAGCCAAACTAAACTTGGCCATCTTATTGCCATCATTAAAGGTTACAATTTCAGGCTCTTGACCTAATCTTCCAATCAACTGTACTTTGTTTCTAAGTGCGTTCATAATTATTAATTTTTAAATATTAAACAGTTAAGTTTTCCAGAAATCGCTCTGGTAACGTGTATCGATATATTCGACACTGCAAACATAAAAGCAACTACAAGTTAGAGTCGGTATCTAACTACTTGCTTTCGTTTGCAATTATTTGTAATTGCTTGTTGTCTTTTAAGTAATTGTAAATAAGCTAATTACAAATATATTTTGTTCAATAAAAAGTATATGATTGTAGGCAATTAATCTTGAGAAAATAAAAAATGAAGGGTTTAGCAGCAGTTTTTAAGATGAGTTATCCCTTTTTTTAAAAGGAATAAGTAGCGGCAACTATAAGATTTCTACCCGGGGCAGAAAGCCCGCTACTGTATGGCCTATAACGCTGGTCTGTTATATTCTCTAATGTAGCACTTAATTGAAAGGCTTTAGAAAATTTGTATTGTGATGAAAAATTAAGCGTATACCACCCAGGGGCATACGGATTTCCGTTTTGATCTGCAGCATACAAAAACGCATTGTTTTGTTGACTAGGTGCTAAATCTTCAAAATCAAATTGTCCATTATACGCAGCAAATGCGTCTAAGGTCAGCTTTTCTTTTTTATAGATAATATGTGTATTCCCATAAGCTGGGGCTGCATGCCGCAGTGGTTTTTTAGTTCCTTGTTGATCCCGGGCAAAGCCTTTGGTTATGTTGTATTGAGAGCTAAGTTTCACAGCTTTTGAAAAAGCAAACTCTAGACCTGCTTCAAAACCATACACCTGAGCCCTAGAGGCGTTTTGAATGGCTTGAATGGTGCTTAATTCTCCCTGGTATTCAATCTGTGATTCTCCATTAAGAGTGAAATCTCTTCTAATTAAGGCATCTTCTAGAATGGTATAAAATCCCGCAAAATCTAGTTTTATTTTGTTTTCAAAATGTAAGGTAACACCCAAATCACCATTATAGGCATACTCTGGTTTTAAATCTGGGTTGGGCACTACAACACTCCCGGGCTCACTGTCAAACACTTTTCCAACATCGTCAATATTTGGGGCTCTAAAGGCAGTTCCAAAATTTAAACGCCACCCAAGGGTTTTGTTTGGATTCCAGGTAAGCCCAGCGGTTGCCGTTAAAGCGCCAGTATTAATTGTAGCCTCGTTAAAAGGAAGGGCAAACAAACTAGTATCAAACTGGGCGGCAACAAGAATATGACTATACCTAAGACCTCCAAGAAATGAAATATTATTTGCCAAAGCAACTTGGGCACTCACATATCCAGCAAAAGATTGCCACGAAGATCCATCTGGATATCTAGATACATCTGCCTGTGATACTCCTGTAAGAATGTCTATTTTTTGGCCCTTAGAACCCACATTATTAAAAATATATTCAATCCCATAATTTAGCTTTGCTTTTTTTATCTTTTTTTCAAAATCCCATGCAGTGGTATAAGCCGCTACTTTTTCTTGTGTTTTGTACAGATAAATATCTCCAAAATCTCTATCACTTCTACCCTCTTTAAAATGCTGGAAGGAGAGGGTAAAAGCACTCTTATCAAAAAACGTGTTTGTCTCTGGGGTATTTTGTATTTGCAAGTTTCCAGAAAACCATTGTTGCGGACCATAGTCCCAAACTGCAGAACGGAGCGCATCATTAGAAGTTCTAATAAGCCTGTCATACCTTGGGTAGTCACTGGTGGTTGTGTAAGATAATCCTACATCAAAATTCCAGTTGTTATTTGGCATGTAGCGCACCTTTTGCATCGTACTTATTTGACTGTATGCCGTTGGACGTTGTATTTTTGGGTTCTTGTTTTGCACAACGGTATCAATACCCTCTATGGTTTCTACATACTGGGTGCGCAAGTAATCATCTGGGCCAAAGCTACCCATCCGCAAATCATCAAAATCACTATAGGTAACACTCGTTAAAAAAGCCCACTTTTTGGCCCCAATATTAAAATCAAAATGTCCTGTTTTCTCTTTATTGGCAGTAGCATAACGCAGGGTTGTATTTCCAGAAAATGTAGTGCCCTGCTCAAAAGAAAATATAGGCTTTTTGGTATAAAAATTCATTACACCTCCAACAGCATCACTCCCATACACCACAGATCCAGGACCCAAAATTACTTCTGTACGCGATACAGTAAAAGGATCTATAGAAATGATATTTTGCACATTTCCGCCCCTAAAAATAGCGGTGTTAAAACGCACACCATCTACAGCAATTAAAAGTCTATTTGTAGAAAACCCTCTAATTATTGGGCTCCCCCCACCCAATTGGCTTTTTTGAACATATACCTGACCACTACTTTGCAATAAATCTGCAGCTGTTTGAGGATTTTTAAAAAGTATGTCTTGGCTTGTTATAGAGACAATTTGTTGAGGGATATCTCTCTTTTTTTGACCAAATTTTGACACAGACAATACCACCTCATCAAGACTACTTGCATCAGTGATTAAAAATACTTGGCTACCAGCTTTTATTATTTGTGATTTGGTTTGCCAAAGGGTTACATGAGCTATGTGCTGAAATGTAATGAGTTCATCTTGGGTAAAGGAAGAGATATCAGCGAACCCATCAATATCTGTAACACCGCTTTTGCTCTTTTCTTTATTAAACAATGCCACACCAGGGACAGCCTCGCCCGTTTGCTGGGAAAGGACTTGTATTTTTTGAGCAATTACTGCTTGAAGGCAAAAGAAAATAGCAAGAAATGCTAATAAATGTTTCATTAATTGAACAGTTGTTGAAGTACTGCTAAGGACTTCGGTTTTTTATAGCCGTGCAAATGTAATTGATAATACTCCAACATCAAATCAAGTACGTCTCTTCTTTGGTTTTTTGACAGCTTTACAGAGCAAATAGCATCAAAGTTTATGCCGAAGAATTGTTTTAGCACCTCCACCCGGGGGCCTGTTTCACAGTAGATAGAAATATCTTCTGTCTCAAAGGTCCCCTCTGAAAGATTAAAATAGGGTAGCTCAGCACCAGATGTATCTGGATAAAAACCTAAATAGGCTGTGAGTTTTAATAAAAATAAGGTGTGAAAATTGCCAATATCTTCATGGTGATCTAACCACTGAAAAGAGGCCTCTAAAAATTCATATAGCCTCTGGTTTACCTCCTGCTCGAGTATTGAGTTCTTTAACATTTCAGACAAAAACATCACCAAAGATGACTTCACAATATCTGTGTGCAAGGTGGTATATGGATGGAGCACTTTCACCTCTTTTATAGATTCTAAGGTGCCTTTATTTTTATGATTTGCTACAATTTCTAATTGGGTGAGTGGCAAAAAATAGGAAGGCTTTAACCTGCCTTTTCTTGATTTAAGTATGCCACGTAAAAGGTAGGTTTTAAGCCCGCTGCTGTAAGTAAAACAAGTTACAATTAGGTCTGCTTCTGCATACTTAATGGAGGAAAAAACAATTGCTTTTGTTGTTTCAACCATCAGCGAATAATCATTATTTTTTCAATTTTTGTTTCTAGAGCATCTTCTGTAGTGATCAAAACAAAATACACCCCAGAGGCTACTTTATACTTACCAAAGGCGGTTGTATCCCAAGTAATGCTTCCACCTTGACTTGTTTGCTGAAATACTAAATTTCCTTCCAAATCTGTAATTTTTACATTGGCTTTTGCCGTCAAACCGTCTATGGTCACATTTCCTTGATATTGGGGCCTTACTGGATTTGGAAACACAAAAACATCTTCTAGGGTATCTCTTGGGGCGGTTGAGGTTCCTTTGTAAGAAACCAACCCGTTAATGGTGGCAAAAAAAACTTCCCCCGTAAAGGGATCAATGGCAATATCTTGAACATTGTTTGAAGGCAGTGGAGAGTTCTCTGAGGTAAAACGCAACAATGTTTGTTGCCCATTAGAACTTAAATAAAAAACCCCAGAACTTGCTGTTGCGATCCATTTATTATTAGATCCATCTACCTCTATGTCAGTAATGGTTTGTTCAAATAATAATTCTTGACCTACACCCTCATCATCGGCAAAAATAATTGCACTTGCCGAGACATCTGCTGTATTACTGAAAAAAGTACCTGGACTAAATAGTACTCTTAAACCTCTTAAGGTTCCTATCCATAGTCTGTTTTGCGCATCAAAGGCAAGCGCCCTAATATCTGTGGAGGGCAAACCACCGCCTGTATCCTCTGCACCAATTGCTCTAAATTGATTGGTTGTGGGGTTGAAAGCGGCCAATCCCGTTTGTACAGGACTAAAAAAAACAAAACCCTCCCGGCTAATAGCTAATTTGCTGTAAGCCAATTCATCCCTACCGCCAGATATATTACTTACATCAAAAGATTGAAATTGCCCATTAGTAGAGAGCCTTAACAGCGCATCATCTGTTAAAGATTGTAATACCCAAAGATTTCCGTTTCTGTCAAAGTCTGATCCGTACAAACGTATACCAGCATTGTTGCCGCCAAAGACTGGGTTTTCTAAGGCAGAATTTGTTTCATTATACAAAACCGTAGGTACTTGATTTTCTACCTTTAGAAGACCGCTTAAAAAGGAAGAAAAATAAACAGTTTCTGGGTTTTGATTATCAATGCTTATGTTAACAATATCGTTAACGGCACTTACTCCAAGAGTTTGGGTTAACTCATCATGAGAGATATTGGTCCAAGTACCTTCTTTTAAGTTACTGATTCCTTTTCTATCTAGTGGAAAAGGATTAAAAGATACTGTAACGGCGCCAAAACTAACCCATAATTGCCCAGGGGTGGCATCTAAGGCAAAAGGGGTATTTAAAAGTGGGCCATCTGGCAAAATTTGTGTGGTTTGGTTTGTATTATACGGTACTTTAAGAAGCCCATTAAGAGCACTGCCCATATAAAAGGTATTATCAAAACTATATCCAGTTTGTAGGGTGTAATTAAAATCTGGCAGACTCTCTACAGCTGCTTTTAAAATAAACCCCTGGTCATAAGCCTGAATACTTGAAGATGTACTAATAGTTAGTATCCCATTATTGACCTTAAAATCTCTAATGGGGCTAGAAAAGGAAGCTATCTGTTGTAGTGTATTTCCCGCATTTAATCTAAATACCGAATTGGCTGTATTGGCAATTAAAACTCGGGTCCCTAGTGTTTGCACTGCTGTATACTCCCCTGGGGTAACAAGCTCCCATTCTTGAAAATCAATGATATTATCATTGTTTAAAATAGCACGCCGTATACCGCCCTGTGTAGAGGCTGCGTATATATATGGGGCTAAGATTGTGGTCTGAGAGATGTTTATTTGAGAACCAAAATCACCAATAAAATAGCTATCTCTAAACTCCAATCGCTCCAAATCATACACAGAAACACCAAAGCCTGCAGAGATATATATTTTACCATCGTGTTCTGTGAAATGATTGATGCGTTTTTTATTAGGCGGAATGTTTTGTTTATCTCTGATGTCTACCACTTTTAATACCTCATTTTGCTGATCTATGGTGACCACCTCTATGAGTCCGTCTTGATACCCAATTAAAAGCAAGTTTGTTTGGCTACTGTAGTGTATGGTTGTGATGGGTTCTCCTGCAAGCCCTTGCACACTAGATAATGTTGAGATTTGTTCTGTAGATAGATCGTAGATAAATAGGGCATTATCTGTCCCAACAAAAATACGATCATCCCCCTGCGATATGTCTTTAACCGAAACATAAGAGAAATGATCTTCCCATAGATTTTCGAAATTTTGTGCTGCAGCCAAAGGAGCAATACATAACAAAAAAACTAGTAAAATACGTTTCATAAAATCTGTTTTCTAATAGTAAAACAACTCTTTGTGATTAATGAGTATAAGTATAACAACCCCTTTGGATAATTATTGTGATTTAAAAAAGGTTGCCCGTAAGAGCAACCTTTATATACAATAGTTTTTGCATTAAAGGCTAAACAACACCTTGAGCCATCATCGCCTCTGCTACTTTTACAAAACCAGCAATGTTTGCTCCCTTTACATAGTCTACATATCCATCTCCATCTTTTCCATACTCAACACATGCGCCATGGATATCTGCCATTATAACTTGAAGCCTCTGGTCTACCTCTTCTCGCGTCCAGCTTAAACGCAATGAGTTTTGAGACATCTCCAGACCAGATGTTGCTACTCCTCCGGCGTTAGAAGCTTTCCCTGGGGCAAATAATATTTTTGCCTTTGTAAAAACCTCAATAGCGTCTGGAGTAGTTGGCATATTAGCACCCTCACTTACACAAATACACCCATTGGCAACTAATGTTTCTGCTTCTTGCTTATTCAACTCGTTTTGAGTAGCGCAAGGCAAGGCAATATCACATTTGGTTCCCCAAGGTCTTTGTCCAGAAGTGTAGGTTGCACCTGGGTATTTCTCAACATATTGGCTAATACGTCCTCTTTTTATATTTTTTAACTCCATTATAAAAGCTAATTTCTCTTGATTGATTCCTTCAGAGTCATAAATAAATCCTCCAGAGTCAGACATGGTAATAACTTTAGCTCCAAACTCAAGGGCTTTCTCTGCTGCGTACTGGGCTACATTTCCAGATCCAGATATGGCAACAACCTTAGATTTAAACGTTTCTCCAATAGTCTCTAACATGTTTTTTGCAAAATATACGTTCCCGTATCCTGTGGCCTCTGGACGTATTAAAGACCCGCCATACTCACGGCCCTTGCCTGTTAATACCCCTGTAAATTCATTTCTGAGTCTCTTATACTGGCCATACATGTATCCTATCTCACGGCCTCCTACACCAATATCTCCTGCGGGCACATCTGTATTTGGCCCAATGTGACGTGATAATTCTGTCATAAAGCTTTGGCAAAAACGCATTACCTCTGCGTCTGTTTTCCCTTTTGGATTAAAATTACTTCCTCCTTTACCACCTCCCATTGGTAATGTGGTTAAACTATTTTTGAATAATTGTTCAAACCCTAAAAATTTCAGGATACTCAAATTCACTGATGGATGAAAACGCAAGCCTCCTTTGTAAGGCCCAATAGCAGAGTTATACTCTACACGGTAGCCCTTATTGACATGAATTTCTCCTTTATCATCGGTCCAAGGAACTCGAAACATAATGGTACGCTCGGGCTCTACCATGCGTTCTAGTAATTTTCTGCCTTGATATCTTTCATTACTCTCAATAAATGGAATTACCGCTTCGGCAACTTCAGTCACTGCTTGTAAAAATTCTGGCTCGTTTGGGTTTAATTGTTCGACACTTGCAATAAAGTCTTTGATACTTTGCTTCATAGTATGCGTTCTTAAATTTGTTGTGTACTAATTAAAGTACGTTAATTGTTGTTTTTTGTTTTTGTTATGCTCAAGAATGTTTGTGGTATCACATTATAAACAATAACCTCGCTATAAGGGTACTAATTCTCATAGCAAACACCTAGTTTAACTGCCTTATATCTAGCATACAAGCGGGGTCTTCACTAGGTCCGTGCAAATATACGAGATATGAAATAATTTTAGGTTTTAAATTTATACAATCCCTTAAATATTGTAATAATAGTTGGCTTTGAAGATACTTTTATAGCGTTTACTAGACATAAAGCCTGTTGTCTTCTTTGGGTATAATTGTTTACATTTACAGCCATCAAAAAAACTAATAATGGAAAATTCACCGAAGTTTGCTGTATTTGGAGGTGGTAGTTGGGCAACTGCGATTGTGAAAATGTTATGCGAAAATCTTGATCAAGTTGGTTGGTATATGCGTAATGTTGATGCCATTGAGCACATTAAAAAACAGCAGCACAACCCAAACTATCTTAGTGCTGTTGAGTTTACTACCGATAAACTAAAACTCAGCAACGACATTAATGAGATGGTAGGGTATGCAGACTACCTTATTTTTGTGATTCCTTCTGCATTTATACACCAAGAATTAGAAAAACTAAAAAACCCTCTTGATGGAAAAGTGATTATCTCTGCCATAAAAGGTATTGTCCCAGAAAGCAGTCTTATTGTTGGAGAACACTTCAACACCTACCTTAATGTTGCCTTTGATGATATAGGTGTTATCTCTGGCCCATGTCATGCAGAAGAAGTAGCCCTAGAGAGATTGTCTTATCTTACCATTGCCTGTGCAGATGAAACAAAAGCATCTATTGTTGCCAAGTATCTTAGTTGTGATTATATAAAATGTAATATAAGTGATGATGTTATGGGAACAGAGTATGCCGCTATGCTCAAAAATATTTATGCCATTGCTGCTGGTATAGCACATGGACTTGGTTATGGAGATAATTTTCAGAGCGTGCTAATGAGTAATGCCATAAGAGAAATGAAACGCTATGTAAATAAGGTACATAAAATGAAACGTGATATTAATGATTCTGCCTATTTGGGAGATTTATTGGTAACAGGGTATTCTGTATTTAGTAGAAACAGAATGTTTGGAAACATGATTGGTAAAGGATATACTGTGAAAAGCGCTCAGCTAGAAATGAGTATGGTAGCAGAGGGGTATTACGCCACAAAAACCGCTTACATGTTAAATAATAACAAAACAGAAAACAAAGCAAAAACTCCTATAATAAAAGCAATCTATGGCATTTTATATGAGAATAAAGAGCCAAAAAAGGTGTTCAAAAAACTTACAGATAAATTAAGTTAACCCATTTCTTGTTGCTGCGACACACTATTAAAGAGCGAGAATTCCCTTTTGAGACATTACAGGAATGCTTGTCATTTTATCTTCTTTAATGGTATTTCTTGGAAATTCAAACCGTTTATCATACATCTTATTTTCTAGAAAATAAGTGATGGTAAAAAAGTTATCTAAACAAAACACACTCTCATCTATATATTCAATTTTAGCAAAGCCCTTGGCAGGAATCATTGCAACGGTCTTACGCATGGCAGCAGTCATCTTCTTCTCTGTATAGCCTTGGGCTATAATTAAGACAGTCTCAATTGGAGCCTTGGTATCATTAATTATATATATGTTCCAGTCATGGGTGTTGTAGTCTTCGTTTAACTCAAACACGGCTGCTATATATACATCTTTAACCTTGGGAATATCAATATCTTTTTTCAAGCACTTTTTTTTAAAGCTTTATTAGTCTGCACTCTTAAATTGCTGTAAAAAACGAACATCATTTTCGCTGAACATACGGATATCTGGAATTTGATGCAACAACATTGCAATTCGGTCTATACCCATGCCAAAGGCAAAACCACTATATATTTCAGGGTCTATTCCGCAATTTTTAAGCACATTAGGATCTACCATCCCACAGCCCATAATTTCAAGCCAACCAGTTCCTTTTGTGATTTTATAATCGGTTTCTGTCTCAAGACCCCAGTACACATCAACCTCAGCGCTTGGTTCGGTAAACGGAAAATAAGAAGGACGTAATCTAATTTTAGATTTTCCAAACATCTCTGTGGTAAAAAACTCAAGGGTTTGTTTTAAATCTGCAAAACTCACCCCTTTATCCACATATAGGCCCTCTACTTGATGGAAAAAGCAATGAGAACGGGCAGAAATAGCCTCATTTCTAAACACTCTCCCAGGAGAAATAGTTCGTATAGGTGGTTTGTGATTTTCCATGTAACGCACCTGTACAGAACTTGTGTGGGTACGAAGTAATACATCAGGATTGGTTTGAACAAAAAAGGTATCCTGCATATCCCTGGCTGGATGGTATTCTGGCAAATTCAAAGCGGTAAAATTATGCCAGTCATCCTCAATTTCTGGCCCCTCACTCACATTAAAACCTATGTTAGAGAAAATACTTGTAATCTTGTTTTTTACGATAGATATAGGGTGTCTTGCCCCTAATATTGTAGGCGCCCCAGGTCGCGATAGATCACCATAAACTCCCTCGGTTTGTTGTGTTGCATCAATGGCAACTTTAAGGCTATTTACCTTTTCTTGTGCTGCATTTTTAAGGGTGTTAATGGCTTGACCAAATTCTTTTTTTTGATCATTACTAACATCTTTAAATGCTGCAAAAAACTCTTTCAATAGTCCCTTACTTCCCAAATATTTAATCCTGAAGCCCTCAACTTGGTCAAGTGTGGTGGCAGAAAAAGCTTCTACTTGTGTAATATGTTCTCTAATCTTATCTATCATAATGTAACGTTCAAGACCACAAAATTACAGAAAGTACTTCACATACGATTGCAAATTTATGGTAATAGTTGCGGTGGTTTTAGTTATTGTATGACTTCTTTTTCTAAGAAATATTGAACAATAGCTTCTTTCATTAATACGGTTTGCTCTCCCGGCTTTAAAGGGGGTAATTGTTCAAGTATTTTATAATGGGGCCACCCAGCGGTATCAAAATACTCAAATTCATAATATCCAAAAGGCTCTAGCAAACGACAAATGGCAATATGCATTAGATTTACTTTTTCATCTTTTTTGAACTTTTTATGCAATTGTCCAAGCTCCTGCACCCCTACTAAATAAATAATTGCATCCAGGTCTAAGGGGTCTCCATCTGCAAAACGATTACTCAAAAACGCTACTACCGCTTCCCATCGTTGTTTTAATTGTTCATCTCTTGCCATATATAGTTTTAAAAAAAGTGTCAAGCAAATTGCCGCACTAAGTGTACACTTTTGGTAAAGGTAACTTCTTTGTTTTAAAAACCTTTAAAAACTAAGCATTGGTTCATTGTTTGGGTTTGTATATCTTTAAAACAAAATAAATCTTCATGAATAGTATTGATATTATTTTAGGCATTATACTCATTTATGCTTTTTACCGAGGAATAAGAAAAGGGCTTTTTGCTACACTTGCCTCTTTAATTGGACTAGTTGCCGGGGTATATGGAGCAATCCATTTTTCTCATTTTGCGGCAAATTTATTATCTAAAACGCTACAATGGAGCCCAGAGGTGATTAATTTAACTGCCTTTGGGTGTACCTTTTTAGTGATATTAATTGTAGTTAATTTGGCAGGTAAAATTCTAACAAAAATTGCAGATTTTGCAGCTCTAGGATTAGTTAATAAGCTCCTTGGAGGTGTATTTAATACCTTAAAATTAGCCTTTATTTGTAGTGTTGTTTTTATGTTTTTAAACGCATCAACTAGTGTTAGCGGGCTCCTTATACCCTCACATAAGAAAGAATCATCTATCCTTTATCAGCCCGTTGCCACAATAGGCCCTTTGGTATTGCCAAACATTATAGAGGAGGTAGATAAGCTTCAAAAAAATACGCAAAACGAGGAATCCTCTAAACAAGAGGGTGAGTCAAATTAATTGATCAAGGCTACTTAATATTGGCCTTTATATAGGCCATTGCTTGTTTAAAGTTGTTAAATATTTCTTCCTCTGAAATTAAATCTGGTATAATATCTATGTTTTCCATCATTATTCTTGGTTGCTCAGTGAGGTCCACTAGTAATACTTTAATGGTAGACTGTTTTAACCTAAGCACCAAATCCTCTATTGCATAAAGCCCAGATTGGTCAATATACGGCACTCGTTCCATGCGTATAATAAGATGGGTAGCCGTATGTGGTATTTGCTTTGCAAGTTCTTGGAAATCACTAGTGTTGGCAAAAAATAGTGGTCCCGCCATACGCTTTATAAACACCTGTTGTTTTAAATTATCTGGGAAAATAATTTCATCTGCCCATGGAAGATGCAACTCATCAGCTTTATGTAAAGACACAATCTTAGATCGGCTTGCCACAGAATCTCCTAACTTTTTCATAAAAATTAAAGCGGCCAGTAAAAGACCAATCCCAACAGCATACACAAGATTCCAAAAAACAGATAGTACTAGAACTATTACCATAATAATAACCTCACTTTGAGGCATTTTGGACATTGCCTTTAATCCTTTATAGTCCATAACCCCAATACCAACGGTTACCAAGATACCGGCTAGTACTGCGGCTGGAATTTGAGAAGCAATAGGTCCTAAGGCTAATAATACCACAAGTAAAACCAAAGCAGCTACCATACCCGAGAGTTTGGTGGTACCCCCACTATTAATATTAACAACGGTTCTTATGGTTGCTCCCGCTCCTGGAATCCCTCCAAAAATAGATGCAATACTATTTCCTATTCCTTGGCCAATTAGCTCCTGGTTAGGATTGTGTTTTGTTTTGGTCATATTATCTGCCACCACAGAGGTTAGTAATGAATCAATAGCGCCCAAAAATGCTAAAGTAAGGGCGGTAAATATATAAGGTGATATTTGTCCAAACTTAAAATTAGTGAACATTTCGAAGTGAGGTATTGGAAACCCTGAAGGTATTTCTTGTATAGGACGGTAGTCTAATTTTAAAAAATATGCAGATAAACTGACCACCAAAAGTGCCACCAAGGTACTAGGTACTTTAGTAGTTATTTTTTTAAAGCCAAAAATGATTATTATGGTAGCAAAGGCAAGAAGAAATTCTAGCCATTGTATATTACCCAAAGCCCTTGGAAACCTTTTTAAAGCGCCTAAAACTCCAGAACCATCGGTTTTTGCAAGAATAGTTGCTTCTGCGGTTATTTCATTTGGACTTATTTTTTCTGCCCTTGTAACTGTTTCTTTAAAATTTTCGAGTACTAGAATCCCTTCTCCTGCTTCTTCTTTTAAGATTTTATCAAGCAATACCTCTTGTGCTTGAGGCTTAAATGAGTTAATAAATTGAGTATCATCTGTGGCGTAATACCCTACCATTGGGAGTAATTGTGTAACTAAAATAATCACTCCAATTGCCGTCATAAAACCAGAAACAACAGGGTAAGGAATATATTTTATATATTTCCCGAAGCCTAAAACCCCTAACGAAATTTGAAACAAACCCGCTAATAAAAAAACCAATAAAATAAACGGTAATGCAGTTTCTAAATCACCTTCGTTTGTGGCAATAATCCCAGCTATAATAACCATAGAAACAGCTGTCATCGGTGCTGTTGGACCAGATATTTGAGTATTTGTGCCTCCAAAAAGTGACGCAAAAAATCCAATTATAATTGCGCCATAAAGTCCTGCACTTGGTCCAAGACCAGACTGCACACCAAAAGCCAAGGCCAATGGGAGTGCAACAATACCTGCAGTAATTCCTCCAAATAAATTACCCTGAAGATTTTTAAATATATTTTTAAACATATGATTTGTTTTTAATTTTTAAAAACCCACACTACTTAAAACCATAAGCAGTTTTTCATACTCTTAAAATACGTTTATTTATTTGAATACAAGCTGTTTAAGGAACCTTATTGTTAAAAATTAACTTTATAGCTTTTTAAAATCTGAGGTGGGCATCCAGCCCTCTACACCATTTACAATACCAATACGGCTCCACAGGCCGTCTGTCTCTAAAAGTTGTACTTTTGTTCCCTGGTGTATCACAAAGACGGTATCACTATTATTCTTAGGCGCTGTTTTAACATCTGTAGCCTGTGAGAAAACAATAGCAAATACATTATTTTGTACCTCTTTATAACTAACAGATGCCATGGTGAAAGTCAAAATGCAAAAACAAGCACAGAGTATCGCAGTAGAAAAAAACAACCTTTTTTTCTGTTCTACACCTGCAAAATAATACCCTAAAAATAGTAGTGAGAACAAACAACCACACACCACAGAAAATACAGCCCAGCCATCAAAAGTAAATTGTCCTACCAAAAGAGAGTACCACCTAGAGAAAAATGTTTTTGGTAGTGGTACAATGGCATCAATTTTAGCGTTTTGGGCAAAAGTAAGATTTGTTTTTATTTGGGTATCGTTGGGAGCTAAGGCGAGCGCTTTTTCATAGTAATAAATACTTGGTCCTATTTGATTTAGCTTGTAATACGCGTTGGCAATATTATAATACACGGCGGCGCTATGTTGGCCGTTGTCTAAAATGGTGTTCCACTGTTCAATCGCCTTATTGTATTGTTCGCTTTTATAGTTTTGTGTGGCTTGAGCAAAAAGCGCTTGGTCTTGATCCTGGGGTTGCCCCTGGAGACTAAAGAGAATGAAAAACACACAAAATTTTACTAGATATTTCATCTTTTATCTTATTGTATTTGTTTGTCTATTAATGAAATAGTATCAACAGCCTTTTGATAATCTTGCCTTATAGCCACATCACTTGTTGGGGTATACCTTGCAAGTTCACAGCTTTTTAATAATTTTTCAAAATCTAAGACTGTAGCAACTTGTACTTTTCGCTCCATAAGCAACTTAGTTATACGCTCTTTGCTCATCTGTGCGGTTTGAATGTCTAATCTAGCCTTTAAGTAGTTGTGCAGTGAACGCTCCAATGCTTCATAGAAAATAACTTTATTATGTTTATTTTTTCTAGCTTCTGCCAGATATTTCCGTGCCATTTTATTGGCCTTTCGTACTTTAAGTCCTTGAACATCTGCGCGCATAGATTTTTGCTTTTTACCAAATAAAATAAAGAGCGGAATAAGCCCAAAAGGACCTAAAAGCAAAGCCCAAAATATCTTAGATTTAAAAAAGGGAGGAATCGTACTAGGGCTTAAATTGGAATTCAATTTTATATATCTAAAGCGCTGCTGGGCCTCAACAGGTTGGGTTATGGGTGTTTGTGCTGAGGGTGGTTCTGGTTGTGGGGTAGCTCCAGGGGTTACTCTTACAATAATTTGCTCAGAGGTAACCTCTTGATAGCTTTGATTCTCTGGATTGAAAAAAGAAAAGGATATAGGGCTGATGGGATACCTCCCTTTATTTTGGGGCACCAAAGTATAGCTTTGAGAGATAGAGCCACTAATTCCTGAGGCCATTGTGCGGATATTTTCTTTACGTTGCGGCTCATATACCTCCAAAGTGCTTGGCACTTTTAATGTAGGGATAGAAAGAGTGTTTAGATTTCCTTTACCAGAAACAGTAAGATCTAATGTAAGGGCTTGGTCTACCTCTACAACTTTTTTGTTTGCCTTTACTGTAAATGAGAAATCTCCCACAGCTCCAGTGAAATTATCTGGACGGCCTTTCAGTGGCAAGGGTTTTACATTAATAATACTTTCTCCTGCTGAAATAGTTTTGTTAACTCTTGTTGTTAGTGCTCTTCCAAAGATATTGCGTCTTTTTCCAGGAACGTCTACAGGAACATTTAAGGTCAAGGGTTCAATTTCTAGAGGTCCTGTTTTTTGAGGATATAATACAGTAGTTTTTAAAACAACATACCTGTAATCTTCTCCTTGGTATTTTCCTTCAAACAAATTGAGTTTTTGACTGTCAATATTTTTACTCCAAAAATCAGCATATCTTGGAGAATTTATTTCACGCCATTGACTGGTAATACTAACATCATTTGAAACATACAACTTATAAACAATCGTTATACGCTGGTTAAGATATGGTGTAGGGTTTGAGATTTCAGCAACTAAATGTACATTTTGTGCTGCTATAACCTCTGGATTAGTGCCTGTACCATCGGAGGGTGTTTGCACTGCAGAGGTAATTTGTAGGGTTATATCGCTGGTGGTGTAGGTTTTTCCAGAAACATAAATTGAAGCTGCACCTATTGTTAAATTACCTTGTTTAAGGGGTGATAAAAAGTAAGAATATGTTTTAGAAAAGCTGCGTTTGCCATTAATATAAGAGTTGCTAATAGATTGGTTTGGACCTCCCACAACTCTAAACCCCTCGAAGCTTGGCGAGTTAAAATCATCGCCATCTGCATTCATCACAAAATCTACCCGAACCCGCTCGTTAATGCCCAGTTTTTTGCGACTCACTTTTGTTTGAAAAGTAACCTGTGCTTGTGATGTGAAGGCAAATAACACAACAAAAATACAAACCCATATGTGTTTTTGTCTGTTCATTTTACCAATCTTTTTCAGATTTTATCTTAACACCCTTTTGTTTTTTTGCATTGATTTTGTCCTGAACTTTCTTTTCTTGATTGTTCATAGACTCCAGTAGATTTTTCACTTGTTGTGGAGACAGCTTCCCATCAGGGGATTGGTTTTGTTGGGGGTCTTGTTTTCCTTGCTCGTCTTTTGGATCTTTGGGATCCTGTGGGGCTTTTTTATCGTCCTGATCACCAGCGTTTTTATCCTGAGGGTCTTGCTTGTCCTTAGGATCTTGCTCTTGTTGTTTATCCTTGTCGTCGTTTTTATCTTGAGGATCTTGCTTGTCTTTTTTGTCTTGAGGATCTTGCTTGTCTTGCTCTTTATCTTGATCATCCTCACTTTCTTGTGGCGGATTTTTCTCTAACAAATCTTTTGCAAGGGCCAAATTGTAGCGAGTCTTGTCATCGGTGGGGTTGTTTCTTAGGGCGTTTTTATAGGCCTCAACTGCTCCAGAATACTCTTTTTGATTCATCAGTACGTTGCCTAAATTATGAAAAGCCTGGTGGCGTTTTTGTTTTGTGTCGGCTACTTTGGCGGCGGCAGCAAACCTACTTAGCGCTTCTTCATTTTTACTATTTTTATAATAAGCGTTGCCTAAATTATAGCTCCCTGTTGCCTTATTTTCTTCAATAGCAATGGCTTTTCTATAGGCAACTTCGCCATTGATAAATTCATTGTTTTCTATGGCAAGCGCGCCCTGGCTTAAATGCAACGCTGCCTGAATAGCATCTTGTTCTTGGGCCTTAGAAACCTTAGTCTGTGCGCTCATTTGTAATGTGCTACATAGAATAACCATATACAAAACAGTTGTTTTTAAAAACGTTCTGTAAGGGTTTTTACTAGTATAGGGGTGATATGTATTTTTTGAACTGTAAGACATTACAAATCTGTTTTTTGTTGATTAAACAAATTAAGGTTGTTGATCCATTTTGTTTTGCGTTCTAAAAGTAACACATCAAGCAATAAAAATAATAAAGCACCTGCCAAAAACCATTGAAACTGATCTTTAAAGTCAGAAAATTGCTTGGCGTCAAACTCCTTTTTATCCATGCCTGCTAGTATATTTTGTACTTGCTCTACAAGCTCTTTTGTATTGGTACCATCTAGATATTTTCCATTGGCAGCCTCAGCTATTTCTTGCAAGGTCTCTTTGTTTAATTTGGTAATAACCTCCTGGTTGTTTTGATCTCGTTTGTAAGATTGTACTACTCCACCTCGTTTTATAGGAATTTTAGCTCCCCCTGGGGTGCCTACTCCTATGGTATAAATTTTTATGCCTTTTTTAGTAGCTTGAGCGGCAATATTTGCGTAGTCTCCTTGATGGTCTTCACCGTCACTAATTAAAAACAATACCCTGTTTTTTTGTTCTATGTCGTTGTAGTAGGTTTCTGCCATCTCAATTGCTTGGGTCATAGCAGTACCCTGAGAGCTTACCATATTGGTGTTCATTCCCGATAAAAAAAGACGTGCAGATGAAAAATCTGTGGTTATTGGCACCTGCGGGAATGCACTACCAGCATAGCCAATAATACCAATTCTATCTCCAGCAAGGGTGTTAATTATTTGGCGTACTAACTGTTTTGATTTTTCTAGGCGATTGGGAGCTATATCCTCTGCAAGCATACTTGTAGATACATCCAAAGCAAATACCACATCAACTCCCTCTCTTTTTACCGTCTCAAGTTTCGTCCCTATTTTTGGATTTACTAGAGCAAAACTCAAACATGCCATTACAAGTAAAGCAAGCACGAGTTTCAAAGCTCCCTTAAATATAGATTGGCTTGGGCTTAAAGCATCTAGTAAGGTAGAGTTTGCAAAACTACGCTGCGCTCTTTTTTTCCAGAGTGCCACCAACAAATACATCGCTATTATTGCCGGTAGGGCAAATAGCATATAGAAATAAATAGGTTGTTCTAGTTGGTACATAATTTATATAAAACTTCTAAAAAAGGTGTAACGTAAAAAGAGTTCAAACAAAAACAAGCCCAAAGCCCAAAGCGCCCAAGGTCTGTAGAGTTCTGTATAATTTGTGTATTTAAACTCCTCTATATCTGTTTTTTCTAGGGCATTAATTTCTGTGTAAATTTCTGCAAGCTTTGTATTACTAGTAGCTCTAAAATATCTGCCACCAGTTGTCTTAGCAATTTCCTTTAGCAAGGTTTCGTCAATTTCTACTTGCTGCATACCGTACTGGAAACTCCCATCTGCCCTAATACCAATGGGGCTTTGAGCCATTCCATTACTGCCCAAGCCAATGGTGTACACTTTAATTTCAAATTCTTTGGCAAGCTCACTGGCAATCTTGGGGTCTATAAACCCGGTATTATTAACCCCATCTGTCAAGAGAATAATGACCTTGCTTTTTGCACGACTCTCTTTTAATCTATTTACAGCGGTTGCAAGGCCAGAGCCAATTGCCGTTCCTCCCTCTATTATGGTGTTATACTCAATACTTTTCAAAGAAGTAAGTACAATACTTTTATCACTCGTTAGCGGAGTTTTTGTGTAACTCTCTCCAGCATATTCTACCAAACCAATACGGTCTGTAACACGATCTTTGATAAACCCTGCTGCAACATTTTTTAAAGCCTTTAACCTATTGGGTTTTAAATCCCGAGCCAGCATACTTGCAGAAACATCAATGGCCATAACTATATCTATTCCTTTATTGCTAACAGTTCTTGTGGTTTGGCTAACAGTTCTTGGCCTAGCCATTGCTACAATAATAGCCGCAATGGATAACAAGCGCAGTAAAAAAAGTAAAGGCCTTAGTTTGGCAAACCAGTTCTTTGATGTTTTAAATCCTTGAATACTTGAGATGCTAAGACTAGGTATTTGTTTGTTTCGTTTTAAAAAATACCAAAGCCCAACCACTGGAAGTAGTAACAGCAACCAGAAAAGTTCTGGATTAACAAATTCAAAATTATTGAGCATCTTGTGGTTGTTTTTTGTTTTGAGCTTGTGGTGAAACAGGCACTTCTATAGAGCTTATGATTCTTTCTTTTATTTGGTTGGCATATTGTTTGTCTCTTTCAAAAACAATAGTGACCATCTGTAAGGCATTTTGCTGATCAAATAGTAATATTTCATAACTCATTTTCTCTTCGGAAATCTCTGCGTTTGGTAATTTCAAATTAAAATCTCCATACGCCTTTACTCCCTTTAATCCTTCCTCAGAGGAGAAAGCCTCTCGTTTTACAACCAAATTTAATGCCCCTGCATTTTCAAGGTCCTCAAGAGCCTGTTCAATTTCAGAGTCAACATCTAGGGCTGGATTTTCTTGAGATGCCTGCATAGCTGCTTTTGCAATAGAGAGAGAAACATACAACTCATCACCAATGGCTCCAGATATAAACCTACTCAGGCTACTTGAAGAGGGGAGGCTATCTCTAGAATTTTCTTGGGGTTGTCTTACCAGTATCTCTGGAGTAGTAACAATAAGCCCAGGGGCTCCGTACTGGCTTTTATACCACCTACCGTCTAATGTGTCTTTTAATGAATTTCCAAAAACAGTTTCTTTTAATGTCCCAAACCCATAAAGACTTGAAAAAATAGCTGTACTGATTATTAAAACAAGTACAATACTAGATCCGGCAACTACTATTTTTTTGCGTAATTTCTTTTTTTGTAATGCTCGTAAATACAGGGTGTCTTGCAATAATTCTTCCTGTGTTGGTTCTGGTATAGCCTGGTGAGTATTGCTTATAATTTCTTGTATGGTAGCCCTATCTGCTTGCGCTTGCCCAGAACCTTGTTGCATTTTAGCAAATTTGACCAAATCTGCTCTTTTTAAAATGGTATCTAAAAGTTTAATATCTTTAGATTTAAAATCAAAATTTCTTGATTTTTTTAATGTATTTAAACGCTCTATAAGTTCCTGGGTCGTACTCTCCAGAGCTGTGTCGTCTACTTCTCTGTCTAGATATCGTTTGACAATTTCTGTCAATAAACTGTAGTACTCCTTGGCATCATTTTGTAGCAAATAGGGTGTGCTGTCTAGTTCCTTTAGAGCCACCAATGCTTCTTGATAAGCAGGTAATTGTTTTTTAGCCTGCTCTTTTTTCTTTTTACGTCTTAAAAAATACCAAACTACCACAATCACACCTATTAGTAAAACTAACCAGTAGATACTGGCAGGAACTTGAAATGGAGCTTTAGCTACAACCATTGCTGGCTTTATATCAAACATTTTTTGTTTGGTAGTATCAATGGCTACATCAAAAACCTGAACATTGATACTGTCTGAAAGAAAAAATGTGTTGTTAAATATTATTTTTTGCCTAGGTATGATATACCTGCCAGAATCAAACTGGGTGAGGCCATATTGCTTTCTGTAGTTAATTTTTGAATTGCTGTAGGTGGTATCTGTAGCATAACTTTCTATCACCTCTAGTGGCAGAAAACTTTGCTGGTCAGGAAATACAACTAAATCTATGGAATCTGCCTGAACCTCGAAGGAAATGCGCAACTCTTCTCCAATTTTAATGGAGGTAGTGTCTGCGGTTGTAATTACTTGTGCAGATGCAGAAAAAGCAATAAAAAATAAAAGACACACTACTGGCCAACCTTGTGTATATATTTTGGTGAATATGTTAGTTGTTTTTGTCAATGGTCTTATCTTGTTTTGAAATACCCTAATAATTTTTTCACGTAACTTTCATCCACCCTGCAGGCTATTGTACCTGCCCCGCTTTTTGCAAACGCATCTTGATAATAGGCTACCCCTTGTTTATGGTAGGCAGCGTAGTGTTCACGGACCCCTTTTGAGGAGGTATCAACCAGTAAGGCTTCACCGGTTTCTTGATCAAGCATTTGTACCATACCTAAATTAGGCATGCTTTGTTCTTTTGGGTCAAACACCCGAATGCCTGTCACATCATGCTTACGGGCAACAATTTTAAGGGTGTCTTTATACCCTTGTGTCATAAAATCTGAAAGCACAAAAACAATGGCTTTTTTCTTAATGACATTACTGAGATATTTAAGCGCCTGACTAAGATCTGTCTTTTTACTACTTGGGGTAAACTCAAGCAATTCTCTAATAATTCTTAAAATGTGTGATTTGCCTTTTTTAGGAGGCACAAACAACTCTATTTGATCTGTAAATAACAGGATTCCTACCTTGTCATTGTTCTGCATAGCAGAAAAAGCAAGTGTAGCTACAATTTCAGTAATAATCTCGTTTTTAAACTGCGCATCGGTACCAAAAAACTCAGAACCACTAATATCTGCCATAAGCATTAAGGTAAGTTCTCGCTCTTCTTCAAAGACCTTGATATGCGGCTGGTTGTAACGTGCCGTAACATTCCAATCTATATTTCGCACATCATCTCCATATTGGTATTGGCGTACTTCACTGAAAGTCATCCCGCGTCCTTTAAAGGTACTGTGGTACTCTCCACCAAACACATGATCGCTTAAACGACGTGTTTTGATTTCAATTTTTCGTACTTTCTTTAAAAGCTCTTTAGTATCCATGGCGTTGGTGAGAGGGTGTAATTGGCCTTTTTTAGCCAATTAGCAACAAACAGTTTTTCTACAAATTGTATTTAAAAAATCAGTTAGGGTACTTCAATGACATTTACAATCTTATTGATGATATCTTCTGTTGTTACGTTTTCTGCCTCTGCCTCATAGGTTATCCCTATTCTATGACGAAGCACATCATGAACTACCGCACGAACATCTTCTGGTACAACATAGCCCCTTCTTTTAATAAAGGCATAGCATTTTGCTGCAACAGCAAGATTGATGCTACCACGAGGAGAGGCGCCGTTATTTATCAGTGGTTTCAGTTCTGCAAGTTTGTATTGCTCAGGAGTACGAGTAGCAAATATAATGTCTAGAATATATTTTTCTATTTTCTCATCCATGTATACTTCTCTTACGGCCTCTTGTGCACGCAAAATTTGGGCTACCGTTACTACGGGGTTTATTTTTTCAAACCCGCCCTTTAAGTTTTGACGTATAATTAATTGCTCATCCTCCAGGGTCGGATATTTAATTACCGTTTTTAACATAAATCGATCTACTTGAGCCTCTGGCAGGGGGTAGGTTCCTTCCTGTTCTATTGGGTTTTGGGTAGCCATCACCAAAAACGGTTTGTCTAAAGCAAAAGTAGTATCGCCAATAGTTACTTGCTTTTCTTGCATGGCCTCCAATAGAGCAGATTGCACTTTTGCAGGTGCTCTATTGATTTCATCCGCCAATACAAAATTGGCAAAAATTGGTCCTTTTTTTATACTAAAATCATTGTCCTTCATGTTGTATATGAGGGTTCCAACTACATCTGCAGGCAGCAAATCTGGAGTAAATTGCACCCTACTAAAACTACCTTTTACAGCTTGAGAAAGTGTGTTAATTGCTAGTGTTTTTGCCAAACCAGGTACTCCCTCCAATAAAATGTGCCCTTGGCCCAACAGGCCAATAAGCAGGCGTTCAATCATGAGTTTTTGACCCACGATTACTTTGTTCATTTCCATAGTGAGAATATCTACAAAAGCGCTTTCTTTCTCAATTTTATCATTCAATGCGCCAATATCTGTGGGCGTAGCTATTTGTTCCATAGTCCTATTTTATGTTCTTATATTTTTTACTTTATCGCTCTTTTGGTTTTTAGTAGCATTGGTTATGTACCCTAAAGTAGCAAAACCACTCAATACTAAAGACGAAATTTTAACACACAAGTTACGTTAAATTTCACTTTTTTTTCTTGGGGCTAAATTAAGATAACTAAGCCTTGCAGTCAAGTTTGTTAATAAAATTTTAAGACTGTTTTTTATCACTTTTAGCACGTACATTTGTAGTTATTAATTGCTAAAATATACCCTCTTTTGCGGGAGCGCTTTCTCCCAACAAAATCTAAGGTTATTTTAGTTTTACTCACTATTATGAAAAAAACTGCTCTTATTACAGGTGCCACCTCTGGTATTGGACGTGCGACAGCCACCCTATTTGCCCAAAACAACATCAACTTAATTTTGTGTGGAAGACGCCAAGAGCGCCTTGAAGCTATTGCAAAAGAATTGTCCTCACTCACTAAGGTACATACGCTTTGTTTTGATGTGCGTGATAAAAAGCTAGTGCAAAAGTTACTTGGCAATCTACCTAAAGGGTTTAATAGTGTTGATATTTTAATTAATAATGCTGGAAATGCACATGGGCTTGATAGCATTGAATCTGGATCAAGTGATGATTGGGACGCTATGATAGATATCAACGTAAAGGGACTTTTATATGTATCTAAGGCCATTATACCGCAAATGCTTGCAAAAGCAGCTGGTCATATTATCAATATCGGATCTACGGCAGGAAAAGAAGTTTATCCAAATGGTAATGTGTATTGCGCTAGTAAACATGCTGTAGATGCTATAAATCAAGGCATGCGTCTTGATCTTAACGGAAAAGGCATCAAAGTTGGAGCCATTAATCCAGGACTAGTAGAGACAGAATTTAGCGAAGTACGCTTTAAAGGAGATACCAAGCGTGCACAAAAGGTTTATAAAAACTTTACCCCGTTGCAACCCCAAGATATTGCAGATGTTATTTACTTTGCTATCACAAGACCCCCTCACGTAAATATTGCAGATTTAACCGTGATGTGTCTGGATCAAGCATCCTCAACAATTGTGCATAAGGGGTAACTACTCTACCACAATCTCATCAATAAATGTCCAAGCTTTATTTCCCGCCCCTTGAAGACCATCTGGGATACTCCCGAAGCTGGGAACTGAAATTTTAATAAAAGAAGTAGTGCCACTTGCCTTTAAATTTACATCCAAAATTGTTTGATCTGTAGCAGGTAATTTAATTACAGGCAGGGTCCCAAAATCTGTCTGGACTTCAATGGCTTTGGGAGCATACACCCACTGCCCGTTGGCATTATAAAAACGGGTGCTTATTTTAGAAATTTTTGTGGGTTTTGCAAAAGTGATGGTAATCTTTAGATCATCTCCCCAAAAGCCAAGCCACTCTTTATCTCCATAACGGGTATTACTTCCAGAAACTCCATTGATAAGGGCAGAGCTCCCTCCTGCGCCATAGGCAGGATGAGGCGCTACATTCAAAGAAACACTAGCATTAATTGCCTTGTGGTAGTGTATGGTGTCTGTAAAGGTTCTTCCAACTTTTTTGCCCTCTTTATACACTTGCCCAGTAATAATTGCATCTTGCGAAATACTAAAGGGTGAGGTATAGATTTGCTCCTGTGCAGTGTTAAGGCGGTACTTAATTTCTTTGCCTTTGGTTGGCGTGGTAAGTGCATAAGATACTGCGCCTTGTTTTTTTATAACCCCTCCTTCCAGATCATAGAGGTGATTGGCGTAGTTAATATTTTTAACATCTAGCCTTTCTAAATACTGTTCTAGCCGGGAAAGGAAATTGGTGTAATCTTCTTCTATATTTTTAGCAGCCCCAGACCAAATAACCTCACTCATGGCTACTATTCTTGGAAATACCATATACTCCACTTGCTCTTTGGTAGCCATGTATTCTGTCCAAACATTCCCTTGAGCGCCTAAGACATGAGAGGCGGCATCTGTATTTTGTAACACTTGAGGAATGGGGTTAAAGCCAAACACCTTTTTTAAAGGCAGGTATCCTCCAATGGCTGTAGGTTCCTGCTCATAAGTGGCTTGGTAGTAATCAAAATAGGTATGTGAGGTTGGCGTTAAAATCACATCATGCCCCTGTTTTGCTGCATCAATTGCTCCTTGGGTTCCTCGCCAAGACATCACCGTTGCATTTGGAGCCAGTCCACCCTCTAAAATTTCATCCCAGCCAATAATTTTCTTGCCCTTAGCATTTATATGTTTTTCTATTTCTGTTATAAAATAGCTTTGCAAACCGTGGGCATCTTCTAATTTTTGTTCTTTAATGAGTTGTTGGCAATGGGTACACTTTTTCCAATTTGTTTTTGGCGCTTCATCACCTCCAATATGAATATACTGGCCAGGAAACAATTCCATCACCTCATCTAGTGTATTTTTAAGAAAAGTAAAGGTCTCTGGCTTTGGGCAATAGATGTTTTCAAAAACTCCCCATTTTGTGGCAACAGGAACCTGCTGTGATGTGCAACCCAGAGAGGGATAGGCAGATATGGCGGCTTGAGCATGACCAGGGAGTTCAATTTCTGGAATTATAGTTACGTGATGGTCTTCGGCAAAGGCAACAATTTCTTTAACTTCTTGTTGGGTGTAAAACCCTCCATAGGGTTTGCCGTCAAAGCGTTGAGGAGTGTCGTTATAATGTCCTATTAGGGTTTCTTTCCTGTAGGCTCCTTTGCGGGTAAGATCTGGATATTGTTTTATTTCAATACGCCATCCTTGATCATCTGTTAGATGCCAATGAAAGGTGTTTATTTTTAATGCCGCCAACCAAGCAATGTACTGTTTGATAAATTCTTTGGGAAAGTAATGACGAGAGACGTCAAGATGCATCCCGCGGTATGAAAACATTGGGGCGTCTTTAATCTCCATACAAGCAATAGATATGGTATCAATCAAAGAGGGGTTTGGTAGTTCTAACTCTGGAGGGAGTATCTGGCGTAAACTCTGAACTGCATAAAAAGCGCCTGCGCCGTCTGAGGCTTTAATAGTAATTTGCTGTTTAGAAATACGAAGAGTATACCCCTCTTTTTGCAACAAGGTGTCTTTTACCATTACAATACTTGCAGCCGCTTTATTGGAAGAAACAATATCAATTCCAGCCCCTTTTTCAAGGTATACTTTTAAAAAGTTTGCGGCTGTTTTAAATTCTGGAATTGCAAAAAGTGTGCTGGTCTTAGATAAAGTGAAGTAGCCAATCCCTTTTTCAAGTTGTTGAGGGGCTGGAATAATAGCTGCCTGGTTAACAACAAGTTGTTTGCCTTTATTTGGGGTGCAACTACTAGTTAAAACAAAAAGCCCTAAAAGTAAAAGTAAGGTGAGGCTATAAAAACGACTTGGTTTTGTACTATAGTGCATTTAAGGTTTTGTATTGTAGCATTGTGGATTGGGGCTCCTTGGTTTCAAAAATGATTTTCTTTTCCTGACCAGGCAACAAATCAAAAAAGTTGTCTGTAAAATGTCCCGGGGTATTTGTATATAAAAATACATTTTTTTGCAGGGTTGTAGCCTTGAGTGAAATTTCAATTCCTTGGGAGACTGTGTTGGTTTTAATCTCAAAACCCTCCATGGGTAGTCTTAAATCTTTGGGTTTTTTAAAATAATGTATCTCTTGGATAGCTCCAAATAGTACCTTGGCATAGGTTTGTTTTGGGTCAAAATTAATCTCTCTTAAATCTACTTGATAGACTACTTGATTCTTTTCATTAAAGGTGCGTACAGATCTTGTAGGGGTTTGGTGCAAGAGATTTCCGCTAAAATCATAAAATAAAACTTGCATGGGAGCCTTTAGAGTTTCAGGACCATCATCTACAACTTTTATTTTTAAAAAATTGTTTTGCTCAAAAGGCACAATAATTCTATTTTCAAAAGCTTGTTTTACCTTGTAATGAAGCGCTTTCCAATTGCCTAGCCCATCTATGCTTGACCAAGAAACTGCCGGCCAGCAATCATTGAGTTGCCAGTACAAGCTTCCCATATTGTAAGGTTTTGCTGCACGGTGCGCTTTGATGCCTTTGGTTATTCCGTAGGCCTGCAAGAGTTGGCTCACGTATATATAATCTTCCGGGTTTGTTGGCACTGGAAAATCTCTTTTCATGTACTGCTCAATGATTGCAAAACCTCTTGAATGCTTTTGATGGCTCTCAAAACTTGGATGTGAAAGATCTAAACTATCCTCTTGGGTGAAATACTTTATTGCCTGATATCCAGGAAATGATTGAAATCCAAATTCACTCATAAATCTAGGTACTTCCTGCTCAAAATGTTCAAAGGGGTACCCATCATGCCAAACCCACCAATCATGGGCATCTCCTTGAAATTGGTATCTTTTGTCACCTCTGCCAAACTTAGGAGAACTCTCCCAATATGAAATATTACCGTGTAAACTATCGACAACTTTGGGTAAAATACCATTAAACACTGCTTGGTAACTGTTCCAAATCTCTTGTTTTTGAGCTTGGGTTTTATCTGCTTGCCAGCCCCACCTGTGCCAACCTTCGCTGTTTTCATTATTGCCACAATAAAGTGCTATACTTGGGTGTTGCCTTAGTCGTTTTACATTAGCAATGGCCTCCTTTTTAACATTGTTTAAAAATTGTTTGTCTCCAGGATACATCGCGCAAGCAAACATAAAATCTTGCCAGACTAAGATTCCTTTTTCATCGCATAACTCATAAAACAAATCATCTTCATACACCCCCCCACCCCACACGCGGAGCATATTCATGTTTGCCTTGAGAACATCGTTGAGTAATTTCTCGCGCTCCTTGGGCTGCACCTGAGAGAGAAATATATTTTGTGGAATATAATTTGCGCCTTTCATATAGATTGGTTTCCCGTTGAGTTTAAAATAAAAACCTTCTCCAAGGGTGTCTTTTTCTGTGACAAGTTGTATGGTTCTTAGGCCTACTTTTTTATGGAGGGTTTCTAGAATTGTGTTGTCTTTTTTAAGGTGTATTGTAAAATCATACAAAAAGGGGGTGCCAAGGTTGTGTGTCCACCAGAGTTTTGGGTTTTTTATAGAAAACCCAATGCTATACTTTTTTGTGCCTTTATCTAATGCTATGCCTTGAGTATGAATTTCTCCTGTGGTGTTATTTATAACCTCTATAACACAGCTAGAATCTGCCACAAAAGACATCACCTCAATATTTGCCTCTACCAATGCCTGGGAATTGGTTATTTCTTGGGTTTTAATATAAACATCTTCAAGTCTAGCGTCAGTGTAAGAGACTAAGGACACATCACGCCAAATCCCCATGGTTTTAATCTTTGGACCCCAATCCCAACCGTACTGAAATTGTGGTTTGCGAGAAAACACTCTTGGACCCTCTGGGAGGGTGTATCCCAAGTTTAAAGCGGCCCTTGCCTCTATAGCATCAGGGCTATAGAGTATGACTTGTAAACTATTTTTTGGTTGTAATATTTCGGTTACATTGAACTCATAAGGGCTAAATGCATTGTCAGTTTGTGAGATAACATGCCCATTTAATACCACTTTTGCATACGTGTCTAAGCCGTCAAATTTTAGAACATGCTGCTTGGTTTTTAAAACAGAAGGAGCTATAGCAAAGGATTTTTGATACCTCCAATTTTTTTCTGAAACCCATTGAATACTATCTTGATTATTTAATAAAAAAGGATCTGGAATTTTTCCTAGCCTTAGTAGGTCTGACTGAACGCTACCTGGTACTTGTGCTAATTGCCAAGCTTGAGCGTCTAATTCTTCAAATTGCCAATCATTGCCATTTAACAAGCGTGTTTGATTTGGCGATTGCCCACAGGTAACAAATAATACTGTAAGTAGCAGTAAAAATGGAATTCTCATGCTACTAAAATAAGCATCTTATTTACTATACTGTAAGATAGTGGACTATATAGATCAAAATTTCAAATAAAAAATGATGCATTTCATCGATTTTTTTGTTTGAGAAGGTAACAATTGACGTTTTTGTCTAATTTTTTAGTCAAAAAATACGATAAAAAGCATAAAAAGAACGATAAAAAGCACAAAAAATAGAAAATATTCATTTTTTTTAATTTTTAATTTTTATACTACAAACGCTTTATATATAGGGGTTTTGGGGTTTATTTTGATTTCATGTGCTACAAATAAACCTCAATAAAATCGATAAAGTGAGTAAAATATCAGTTAAAGTGTTTTTGTATTACATAAAGTTTTATATTTGAATCATCATCATGCCCCAAATTTGATGACCCCTATTATGAAACCATTAAGACTTAGCCTACTTGCTATGGTATTTTTGTTGTCATTTACTTCCTGTACCACTGAAGACATGGCCTCAGAAATAATTGAAGATTACACTATTGACCTAAATCTTGCAAAAGAAACAAACTGGGAGATAGCAGAACAAATCATATACTACATTAACCAGCACAGAACTTCTATAGGGTTAAACCCCATTGAGGCAGACCAACAACATGCCTCAGCGTATGCTGTAGAACATACAAAATATATGATTGCTGTTGAAAACATGAACCATGATAATTTCTATTACCGAGAGCAAGCACTTACCTACCAGGGTGCACAAAGAGTGGGAGAGAACGTGGCTTTTGGTTACCAGGACGGACAAAGTGTTGTCAGAGCCTGGCTAAATAGCCCAAGTCATAAAAGAAATATAGAAGGTGATTACACACACTCTGGGTTTGGCATCATGCAAAACTCAAACGGAAGTTATTACTTTACTCAATTATTTTATAAAAACTAACACCTACTTATTGTTTGTTTAAGACTCCAACCCATAGCGGCCCCAAAGCTATTTGTTGGAGTTTTTTTATGTACTTTTATGGTATAACAAAAAAGTGTAGCCATGGCAATTCAAAAACCGTTTAACTTAAACCAGTGGATTAAAGACAATAGAGCGTTACTAAAGCCCCCTGTTGGAAACAAAAACCTATACAAAGAAGCTGGAGATTATATTGTTATGATTGTAGGAGGCCCTAATGCGCGTAAAGACTACCATTACAATGAAACAGAAGAATTGTTTTACCAATTAGAGGGTAACATTCAGGTTCACATTCAAGAAGATGGTGTAAAAAAAACGATGGAACTTGGTCCTGGAGATATGTATCTGCATCCGGCCAAAGTGCCCCACTCTCCGGTACGTGGCGAAAACTCAATTGGGCTTGTGATAGAGCGCAACAGAAAAAAATTAAACGTCAATGACGGTTTACTTTGGTTTTGCGAATCTTGCAATGAAAAATTACACGAAGTGTACTTCCCTTTAAACGATGTGGAAGTAGACTTTTTTAAACATTTTAAAGACTTTTACGGCAGTGAAGATTTAAGAACCTGCAACAATTGTAAAACTGTAATGGAGGTAGACAAAAGGTTCACTAACTAGAAATGGATTATAGGAAAAAGTTTTTTTAGGGTTTTGCCTTATTTTGTTCTCGCTTTGCAATGCTCAAAAGCCCAAACTATATTTAGGAACAGAGTTGCAAAAAATATCTGAATCTCAGTACAATAAAATAGAAAAGGAAAGCCACCTTTTGCTTTCTTACCAAAGTGATTCTCTAGAGGTTTTTGTGAAAATGAAACGAGAAATCACTGGCGTACTCTCTAAAAAAGAGCTTAAAAATCTGCGCCTTGGCTATGAAATTTCTAGTTCAAAAAAATTAAACCCCCAACAAGGTATTGTGATCCAGTATTACCCAGGCGAGGACCCATGCAACAGCAGTGGCAACAGCTCTTTTATTGAAAAAAAACATAGATCAAGTAAAAAACAAATAGAAAAAACAGCACATTATGCGGCTTATTTTGTTTACAAAAACACTACTGGACTCCACCAATCCAAAAAGAGTGTGGATTGGTATTTAGATCACAATCAAACAATAGAAAATTTATTTTTCCCGTTACATTTCAACTGTGGTAGTTTTGTAATTATAAAGCCTAGCGGGGCGTATTACAGCTATAAATCAGAGTATTCAAACACTACACTGTTCAAGGTTTTAAGTGAGTTTTAATAGTATACTTTAGAGTACATTAAACCTATAAACACTACTGTAATTAATTTTTTTGTGAACGTGAGCAAAATCGTATCTTCGCGCCACACTCTTTATAGCATTAACCCTTAAGAGAGTTATAAAAAACTACAGTATCTAATAAAATCCGGATTCGGAAAAACAATCCTCTACAAGTAGAGATAAAAAATAAATTTTTATGGCATCAGTAGCAAAAGACTTTGGTATGGACCAAGCATTAGAACAATTAGGGCTTAAGGCCGTAAATCAAGGAACCTCAACAGGAAACTCTTGGTATCCAGGGGGAGCGCAAATCGCTTCCTATTCTCCGGTAGATGGGGCTTTGATTGGAAAAGTTACCACCACATCAAAAGAAGAATATGAAAAAGTGATCAAAACCGCTGAAAAAGCATTTTTATCTTTCAGAGCTATGCCAGCGCCACAAAGAGGTGAAATTGTTCGTCAATTTGGAAATAAGTTACGAGAACTTAAAACTCCACTAGGGAAACTGGTTTCCTATGAAATGGGAAAATCACTACAAGAAGGATATGGTGAGGTACAAGAAATGATAGACATCTGTGATTTTGCTGTAGGATTGTCAAGACAATTAAACGGTCAAACCATACCCTCTGAGCGTGCTGGTCACGTAATGAGAGAGCAGTGGCACTCCATTGGTATTGTTGGTATTATATCTGCCTTTAATTTTCCGGTGGCTGTTTGGGCCTGGAACACAGCCCTTGCATGGGTTTGTGGTGATGTTTGTGTTTGGAAAGGAAGTGAAAAAGCGCCACTATGCTCTGTGGCATGTCAAAATATTATAGCTGGTGTATTAAAAGACAACAACCTACCTGAGGGGATCTCTTGTATTATCAATGGAGATTATACCGTTGGCGAAATGATGACAACAGACACTAGAATACCGCTCATATCTGCAACAGGATCTACTCGTATGGGTAGAATTGTTGGCGCAACCGTTGCTGAGCGTTTTGGTAAATCATTATTAGAATTAGGAGGTAACAATGCCATTATTATTACCCCAACTGCTGATTTAAAAGTAGTGGTTCCTGGAGCTGTATTTGGCGCCGTGGGTACTGCAGGACAACGTTGTACCTCAACAAGAAGATTAATTATTCACCAAAGTGTGTACGATAAAGTAAGAGATGCTATTGTAGGCGCCTACAAGCAAATCATTATCGGGAACCCACTGGATGAAAACAACCATGTAGGACCTTTAATTGATGTAGATGCTGTAAACACCTACCTGGCTGCTATTGAAAAAGCAAAAGCTGAAGGAGGAAACATACTGGTAGAAGGCGGCGTTTTAGAAGGCCCTGGATTTGAGAGTGGATGTTATGTAAAACCAGCAATTATTGAAGCTAAAAACAGTTTTGAAATTGTACAACATGAAACCTTTGCTCCTATTTTATACTTAATGAAATATACAGGCGAGGTAGAGCAGGCTATCGAAATGCAAAACGGAGTTGCACAAGGGCTTTCTTCTGCAATAATGACAAATGAAATGAAAGAGGCAGAAAAATTCTTGTCTTTTGCTGGTTCAGATTGCGGAATTGCCAATGTAAATATTGGAACTAGTGGTGCCGAAATTGGAGGCGCATTTGGTGGAGAGAAGGAAACTGGTGGCGGTCGCGAGAGTGGGTCTGATGCATGGAAAGTTTACATGAGAAGACAAACCAATACGGTTAATTACTCTGACGAACTTCCCCTTGCTCAAGGAATTAAGTTTGATTTGTAAGGGTTAACGCTACGTTATTTTACCCTTTGAATACAAAGCCCTATAAGATGATATATTTCTTGTAGGGCTTTTTTTAATTACGGCCTTTTTCTTGAGGGTATAAGGTATACACGGGATCGCTTTGCCAAAACTCTTTGGTAGATGCATCCAGCACAGAAAGACTCCCTTTAAAAGCAGCTCCGGTATCTATATTCCAAAGGTTTGCAAAACTTGTTGGGATTGTCTTGCCTATTTTTGTAGTAGGAGTATGACCTATATATATTTCTTTAAATAATAAAAGTCTTTTTGGGTATCTAATGCTTTTTTTGGAGAGCAGAGGGTCTAAGCTACACGCCATTTCCCAAAGAGATCTATCCCAATACACAAAGTCAGGATAAAACTCATGTTTTGGTCCCCCTTGATTGGTGAAACCTGCATGGACAAACAATCTGTTTTTAGCGTCTATATGGTAATTATGTAACTGCTCTAGAAAAGCAATATGTTCATTTTTTTGCGCTTGAGAAGTATTCTTATATCCAGCCATAGTAGCTGCTCCTCCATGAGCTACCCATAAAGGATTTGTATCATTTTTAGTCAAATACCGATGTACTAGATAGTCGTGATTTCCTCTTAAAAACACACAATGGTGGGTATTACTAATAGAAATTAAAAATGAAATAACTTCCACGGCATCACTCCATCCATCCACATAATCTCCCAAAAAGATTAACGTATCATCTTTAGAAATTTGTGCACGTTTCCATACTTGTTGCAGGGCCTTTAAACCCCCATGGATATCTCCAATGACTAATGTTCTTTTTGACATAGACCCTGTATATGGTTATATTTTTTATGGAATATGAAATTAGTATCCTAACTTCTCTCTAACTCTTTGCAGTACACCATCAGCTACTTTTTTAGCCTTTAGGGCGCCAACCTTAAGAGCATCGTCGATAAGTTGAGGGTTATCCATATAATGATTGTACCGTTCTCTTTGGGTTTCAAACTTTGTGAGAATTAATTCAAAAAGCGCTTGTTTGGCATGACCATAGCCATAATTTCCACCTTTGTAATTCGCCTTCATTGCCTGAATTTCAGACTCACAGGCCAATAGTGCATAAATGGCAAAACAATTACAGTTGCTCCAATCTTTAGGATCTTGCAAAGGAGTGCTGTCTGTTTGTATCTTCATCACCTGTTTGCGCAATTGTTTTTCAGGTAAAAATATATTAAGGGTGTTGTCTCTAGATTTACTCATTTTTTGCCCATCAATTCCTGGTATTAATTTAGTGCTTTGCTGCACCTTGGCCTCAGGCAAAATAAAGGTTTCTCCAACCCGGGCATGGAACCTTGAAGCTACATCGCGGGTCATTTCTATATGTTGTAATTGATCTTTTCCTACGGGTATATACTGGGCGTCATATAATAATATATCTGCAGCCATGAGCATTGGGTAGCTAAAAAGCCCTGAGTTTACATCCTCTAACCTATCTGCTTTGTCTTTAAAGGAATGAGCAAGAGTAAGGCGCTGATAGGGGAAAAAACAGCTCAAATACCAAGAAAGCTCTGTTACTTGAGGGATGTCGCTTTGGCGATAAAATACAGTTTTCTCTACATCCAGGCCAAAGGCCAACCAAGTAGCGGCGGTGCTGTTTGTGTTTTCACGTAATACTGCAGCATCTTTAATTTGGGTTAGGGTATGCATGTTGGCGATAAACAAAAAACTGTCATTTTTTATATCATTTGCCATTTCAATAGCAGGCATAATAGCACCAAGTATATTCCCTAAATGGGGAGTGCCGGTACTTTGTATTCCTGTAAGTATTCTTGCCATAATGATGCGCCTTAGATAGGTTAATTCTTTTATATTACACAAAGTTACGCCTTTTCGTGTTATTAGGTAATTCAAATTGGTATTTTTGAAGCTCATGAAAATAGTAACATATCCTTTTTTTGTTGTGTACAGGGTTTGGTTTTATATCCTAATCACTGTCCCAATTGTGGTGCTTTTTCCCCTGCTACTTTTAAGCACCCTAAAGCAACGCTGGTATCCAACTTTTTTTAAATTAGCCAAGATATGGGCCGGCTTTATTTTGTATGGTATGGGGTTAATTCCTAGTGTAAAAAGAGAGGCAACCTATCAAAAAAACAAGAGTTATATGTTTGTTTCAAATCACACCTCCATGACAGATATAATGCTCATGTTGTATGTTACAAAAAATCCTTTTGTATTTGTAGGAAAGAAAGAACTGAGCAAGATTCCTCTTTTTGGTTTTTTTTACAGACGTACCTGTATTTTGGTGGATAGAAAAAACCCAAGAAGCCGTAGAGATGTTTTTCAAAGTGCTCAAGAAAAACTCCGTCAAGGATTGAGTATATGTATATTCCCAGAAGGGGGTGTTCCTGAACAGCAGAGTATCCTTTTAGACAGCTTTAAAGACGGCGCCTTTAGACTTGCTATAGAGCATCAAATTGATATAGCCCCTATGGTGTTTTTTGACAATAAAAAACGTTTTTCTTTCTCTTTTTTTAGTGGAAGCCCCGGCAAATTAAGAGTGAAAACACTTGCTCTTATTTCTACAAAAGGAACATCTTTAGACAACAAAAGAGAACTAAACCAGCTCACAAGAACTGCCATTTTAAACGAGCTGAAACACTCTTTAGCATAAAAAAACCCTTACTATTGGTAAGGGATCTAAGCTTTATAACCTTAGCCAGGTTAGGGCTCTATTTTTGTATCTTTTTCGTCAGATGGTTCTTTAGAGGCGTCTTTGAACTCTTTTATGCCGCTACCAAGACCACGCATCAGCTCTGGTATTTTTCTACCACCAAATAATAGTAAAATAACTACCGCAATTAATACAATTTGAGGCCATCCAATGACTAAGAAAAATGATAATGCTTCCATAATACGTTGTTTTATAAAACAAAGGTAATAAGAAATCTCTAGATTATGTGTTTTGTATTAAAGAATACCCCCTTTGGATGGGTGGTTTATTTTATATTTGTAGAAGACAATACTAGCTAAATGGTGACCAAAGAAAATAGATCTACTAAAATTAAAAAGAAACTATTACACAAGTACCGCCTTGTTGTGCTTAATGAAGAAACCTTTGAGGAGCGTTTTTCTTTTAAATTAAACAGGCTTAATGTTTTTGTATTTAGTACGCTTTTTGCCATTTTAGTTGTTGCCATAACAGCTCTTATTATTGCTTTTACACCCTTGAGAGAATACATCCCTGGATACTCCTCTACTGCATTAAAGAAAAAAGCTACAGAGCTGTCTTACAAGACAGATTCTTTACAAAATATTATTAATGTAAACCAGCGGTACCTTAGCTCTATTCGCAAGGTGCTCTCTGGTGATGTTGAAACAGTAAATTTCAATAAAGATTCTATCCTTGAGGCGGCAAAAAACGATGTTGCGATGATAGATTTTACCCCCTCTAAGCAAGATTCTTTGTTAAGAGAGAGAGTCGCCCGGGAAGACAAATACAACCCTTTAATAAGCGCAGCAGAAATTGGGGTGGTGTTTTTTGCGCCAGTGAAAGGAGCTGTTTCTCAAGGGTATAACCCACAAATAAAACATTTTGCAATTGATGTGGTTACCGTTAAAAGTGCTCCTGTGAAGGCCGCTGCAGATGGCACTGTTATTTTTGCAGGATGGACCCCAAACACCGGCAATGTTATTATCCTAAAACACATTAATAACACCATCACGGCCTACAAACACAATGCCTCTCTAAGTAAAAATCAGGGAGATATCGTTAAAGGCGGAGAGGTTATTGCCACAGTGGGCAATACCGGAGAATTAACCACTGGGCCTCATCTACATTTTGAGCTTTGGCGAGAAGGGTATCCCGTAAACCCTCAAAACTTTATTGATTTTGATTAAACTAAAAACTACTACCGCGTGTCACTAAAATCTATAGCAGCATTACTATTTGCAAAACATGCAACAAGGCAAATCAATAAATGGGCCTCTACTCCTGTCCAAACACAAGAGCGAGTTTTCAAGCAATTAATTAGTGCCGCAAAAAACACAGCCTTTGGTAAAGATCATGAGTTTAACACCATATCCTGCCACCGGGAGTTTATTAAAAAGGTCCCCATTAGAGACTACGAAGCCCTACGCCCATATGTAGATCGTGTTGTGGCCGGAGAGAAAGATATACTATGGCCGGGCAAACCTTTATATTTTGCCAAAACCTCTGGAACCACCTCTGGAGCAAAATACATTCCTTTAACCAAAGAATCGATGCCAACACACATCAAGGCGGCTCGAAATGCTATTTTATGCTATATCAATCAAACAAAGAAGGCCGCATTTGTAGATGGTAAGATGATTTTTTTACAAGGGAGCCCAGAAATGACAACTCAAAACGGAATTGGCCTGGGAAGACTCTCTGGCATCGTAGCCCATTATGTGCCAAAGTATCTATTAAAAAACAGACTTCCTTCTTGGCAAACCAATTGCATTGAAGACTGGGAGACAAAGGTTGATGCCATTGTCCAGGAAACTAAAGCAGAAAACATGACCGTAATAAGCGGGATCCCTCCATGGGTGCAAATGTATTTTGAAAAATTAACCCAGGTCACGGGTAAAAAAACAGGAGATCTCTTCAAAAACTTTGAACTCTTTATATACGGAGGTGTAAACTTTGAACCCTATCGTGCAAAATTTGAGGCCTTAATAGGTAGAAAGGTACCAAGTATAGAATTATTTCCAGCCAGTGAAGGATTTTTCGCCTTTCAGGATAGCCAGCATGATAAAGGAATGCTTTTGCAATTAGACGGTGGCATATTTTATGAGTTTGTTGTGGCAGATGATTTTTTTAAAGAAAACCCAAAAAGGCTCACCATCTCTCAAGTTGAGCTTGGTGTTAACTACGTCCTGCTAATTTCTACGAATGCAGGATTATGGGGCTATAACATAGGAGATACCGTTGAGTTTACCTCCCTTATGCCCTACCGTGTAATAGTTACAGGACGAATCAAACATTATATATCTGCCTTTGGAGAACATGTGATTGCCAAAGAGGTAGAAACGGCAATGAAACAAGCCATGGAGAGCTTTAATTTTTCAATTTCAGAATTTACCGTTGCACCACAAACAAATCCAAAACCTGGAGAACTTGCCTACCATGAGTGGTTTATAGAGTTTGAAGACGCCAGAGATAATTTGCCAGAGATAGCTCAAAAACTAGATTCTGAGTTGCAAAGCCAAAATAGCTATTATAAAGATCTTTTGGACGGCAGTATGTTGCAGCAACTTAAAATTAGCCCACTAGAGAAAGGAGCATTTCAGGGGTATATGAAATCCCAGGGGAAGCTTGGGGGGCAAAACAAAGTACCTAGACTCTCTAATGATAGAAAAATTGCAGACAAGCTTGCCATCTTTAAATTAAAAACCTAGCGATTAAGTCCAAAGGTTTAAAAATTTATATCCATATCTGTGGAATAGATTTTTTTAGATCAAATGCCTGCAAATACATGGTTTGCGGCCCATGTTTTATAGCTGCCAAAAAGAATATGTTATCTTTGCGGGTATGACAAAGCTAAAATCACACACAAGATCTAGAGCTCAAGAAAGTACAGGAGCCATTGAGCGGTTATACATTACCATGAGACACCTCTTTAACAGAGGGTTCTACAAGCCTATGGGCGTCTCTGGAGAATCTCTTCGCGAGGCGCTGCTCACCCTACGTCCAGAAATTTATGGTGCCATTGCTGAAGAGAAATCTGAGCTGCAAGGCCTTTTGTACGTAATAGACAGATTACCCTATGGCATAGAGGAGTGCAGATACATAAACCTCACGAGTGATGAGGGGTATAAAGACTCTCATTTCTTGCCAATTATCCCAGCCAAAAGAAGAAGAAATTGCTACCGTATTGACCAAGAGCAGATGAATATTGAGGTCACCAGAGGACGCTCAGAAATATATGATATTCTTACCCATCTTACATTTTTATACATTGAGTCTCACAAAATTATGAGCCAAGTAGTTATCAACGAGGGCAAGGATGTAAACAGAGACTGGAAAAAACTAGAGCATGCAGTCCTTAAAAAAGGAAAATTAAGCCAAAAAGAAAAAGAAATTGCCCTTACGCATACTGCAAACTTTCTAGGAAGAACCTTTGCTGAGGTAAATGATGTGTATAGTGCTTTTTCTTGTGCGCAAAACGAGCACCGTTTTTTAAGTATCATTTATCATTTAGGGAAAGGCGCAATAGATGAAATTGTAAAATCAGAAAAAAGAATTATTACCTTCAGCCCTGTCTTAAGAGAGCGTATTGGGCATCATATTCATGGAGAAAGCTGGGCCTTTAACATCAAAAAAACGCTTGATCAAAAAGGATTACTGGAGCGCCCCATTCATATTATTAGTGCAAACATGCACAGTGTAATGAATAGTCTATATGCAGAAAAAGCATTGCCTTTGGATGCAAAAAAAGGAGCCATGCATTTGTATGAGCTACTAAGTGAATCCAGTAGTGAACCACAGCGAGAAAAAACAACAAAGTTGGCCGCCAAACAAGGGATGACTTTTCTTAAAGATAGTAGTGGTACAAATATTAACGTCCAAATTTTTGATACCGCAAAACTAAAAGCATTGCCCTATGGTTTGCAAGTATCTGGAAAGCAAACAAAAGACAAGCCTGTTATTATTGTTATGGATTATGCCTTTGGTGAACAGGCCTATGAAACCATGGATGAGTTATTAAAACCCTACACTACAAACACTAAAACACAGTTTTTAAACGTTGTGTCTATTGGTATTATGGGTAAAGCAGGAATTTTAGAGGGAGGAAAAGGCGATATTATGATTCCATCAGCACATGTGTTTGAGGGTACAGCAGATAATTATCCTTTTAAAAACAACCTCAAAGTATCTGATTTTGAAAATGATGACATTGCCGTTTGTAAAGGGTCTATGATAAGCGTGCTTGGTACATCACTTCAAAATAGAGATGTCTTACAGTTTTTCTTCACCTCAACCTGGAATGTTGTAGGACTAGAGATGGAAGGAGCTCACTATCAAAAAGCAATACAGGCGGCTTCAACCATTAGAGGAAGTATCAGTAGTGATGTAAAGGTTATGTATGCCTATTATGCCAGTGATAACCCTTTGGAGACTGGAAGCACCCTAGCCTCTGGAGGCCTTGGAACTACCGGTGTAAAGCCAACCTATTTGATTACAGAAAAAATGTTAAAATTAATCTTACAATAGCAGTAAAAAGTATATGTCAAACAAAGTGTTAGTTACCGGTGGGGCAGGATTTATTGGATCCAATTATGTTGCATATGTCTTGGAGAACACTACAGATGAAATTTTCGTCTTAGACAAACTCACTTATGCAGGAGATTTAAAAAATTTGGAAGCTGCAAAAGGCCATGCAAAATATCATTTTATTGAGGGAGATATTTGTGATACGGCTCTGGTAAACAGGCTATTTAAAGAACATCAATTTGAGAATGTAGTTCACTTTGCTGCAGAGTCTCATGTAGATAATTCTATTGCAAATCCAGGGGCGTTTATTGCCACAAATATTACAGGAACTTTTAATCTTTTACAAGCGGCGTATAAAACCTGGATGGAGGGTCCCAACCTCTTTAAAGAAGGTTGTGAAACCAATCGTTTTTTACATGTTTCTACAGATGAAGTGTATGGCACATTAGGCGCCAAAGGCCTGTTCACAGAACAAACTCCCTATGCTCCAAACAGTCCCTACAGCGCCTCTAAAGCCTCAAGTGATTTTATTGTAAGAAGTTATTATCACACCTATGGTATGGCGGTAGTTACAACCAATTGTTCAAACAACTATGGGCCCAATCAACACAAAGAAAAATTAATCCCAACTATCATTAGAAAAGCGATAGCTGGAGAGCCTATCCCCATTTATGGAGATGGTAAAAATGTGCGAGATTGGCTTTATGTAAAAGATCATTGCGTAGGGATTAAAAAAGCCATAGATACCGGACGCCCCGGAGAAACCTATAATATTGGTGGCCGTAACGAGCGAGAAAATGTATACATTGCACATACAATTTGTAATATATTAGACACCCTACAGCCTAAAGGATTTTCTTATAAAGAACAAATTACCTTTGTTAGTGACAGGCCCGGGCATGATTTTAGATATGCCATTGATGCCTCTAAAATAGAAAAAGAATTAGGTTGGAGCGCAGATGAAAATTTTGAGACCGGTATTGAAAAAACAATAGCCTGGTATCTAGAAAACAGCGCGCGATTATTTTAACACTTAAAGAAACCACTTTGAAAGGAATCATACTAGCCGGAGGAAGCGGCACCAGATTACACCCACTAACACTTGCCGTTAGCAAGCAGTTAATGCCTGTGTATGACAAGCCTATGATTTATTATCCTTTATCTACCTTAATGCTTGCTGGCATTAGAGAGATATTGATTATATCTACCCCTGAAGATTTGCCTTTATTTAAAAAGCTATTAGGAGATGGAAAAAAGTTGGGTTGTGATTTTCAATACGCTCAACAAGCCCAGCCCAATGGTCTTGCAGAGGCATTTATTATTGGCAAAGAATTTATTGGCAAAGACAAGGTAGCGCTAATATTGGGAGATAATATTTTTTACGGCTCAGGACTTAAAAACTTATTACAAGCAAACAATGACCCAAAAGGAGGTATTGTATATGCATACCACGTGCAAGACCCTCAGAGGTATGGAGTTATTTCCTTTGATAATAATGGGAAGGCCTTATCTATCGAAGAAAAACCCAGCCAGCCAAAATCAAATTATGCAGTACCCGGCATCTATTTTTATGACAACTCGGTAGTTGATATAGCTGCTAATATAACTCCAAGTGATCGTGGTGAATTAGAAATTACGGATATAAATAATGTGTACCTGCAGCAAGGAAATCTTAGCGTAAGTATTTTAGATAAAGGTACCGCGTGGCTAGACACTGGCACCTTTGCCTCTTTAATGCAAGCCTCTCAATTTGTTGAGGTAATAGAAGAACGCCAAGGACTTAAAATTGGAGCCATAGAAGAAGCTGCGTATGAAATGGGCTATATCACAAAAAATCAACTTCACGACTTAGCAGCACCTTTACTTAAAAGTGGCTATGGGAAACATTTAATGCAACTAGATTAATTTGAAACTTGAAAAAACCAACTTAGAAGATTGTTTTATTCTCACGCCAAAGGTGTTTGAGGATGAGCGCGGCACTTTCAGCGAAACCTTTAATGTTGAAAATTTTTTTGACCAAACAGGTGTCGCTGTCACTTTTGTGCAAGACAACCAGTCTATCTCAAAGTATGGAGTGGTTCGCGGGTTGCATTTTCAGGAAGGTGTACATGGCCAAACAAAATTAGTGCGAGTAGTCAAAGGAAGCGTTTTGGATGTTGTTGTAGACCTCAGGAAAGGAAGCCCTAGTTTTGGAAAAAGTTATAGTGTTGTGCTCTCTGAAGAAAATAAAAAACAATTGTTTATCCCTCGTGGATTTGCTCACGGCTTTAGTGTGTTAGAGGATAATACCGTATTTGCGTACAAGTGCGACAGGTACTATAACAAACAAAGTGAACAAGGTATTGTCTACAATGACGCAACCTTAGCCATAGATTGGCACCTTAATAGTAATGACATGATTGTCTCAAAAAAAGATCTTGAATTACCTACATTTTTGGAAATTACAAAATGAAAAAAATACTAGTCACAGGAGCAAGTGGACAATTGGGACAGTGTTTGAGGCAACAGCTCCAAAACTCTACTAATATTTCATGTTATTTTGCAACCAAAGAAGACCTGGACATTACAAATAATGAAGCTGTTAAAGGTTTTTTTAGTGAACACAACTTTGATTATTGTATTAATACAGCGGCCTATACCAATGTAGAGAAAGCAGAGAGTGAACAGAAAATGGCTTTTTTAGTAAACGCAGAAGGGGCGCATAACATAGCAAAAGCATGTAATGAGCACAATGTAGTATTGCTGCACATATCTACAGATTATGTGTTTGATGGGACTAAGGAAACACCATATCAAGAAAAGGATCCCACAAATCCTTTAAATGTATACGGAGCTTCAAAATTAAAAGGGGAGCAATACATAAGCACTTCTTGTAGCAAACATTTTATTATACGCACCTCCTGGCTTTATAGTCTGTATGGACATAATTTTTTAAACTCCATGCTGCAATTTGCTACACAAAAAAAAGCACTAACCATTACTACACAACAAAAGGGAACTCCCACCAATGCAAATGATGTAGCCCAAATATTAATAACTATCATAAAAACAGGGAATACCCGTTATGGAGTATACCATTTTAGTAACCAAGGAGAGGGTACTTGGTATGATTTTGCTAGAGCTATTTTTAAGGCAACAGGAGAAATAGACAGTGTAAACCTTGCAAAAACCAAGCATTACCCTACTTTTGCTAAAAGGCCCAACTATAGCGTGCTAAATTGTAACAAGGTACAGGTTACTTTTAACAACAAGTGTAGTCATTGGGAAGACAGTTTAAAAGACTTGATACAAAAAACTAATGGTGCTAAAAGCCATCTATAATAATTTAATACATAAGATATGTCCAGCAATACCAGTAAAAACAACAGTGAAGAATTAGATCTTAGCTTGATTGCAGAAAAAATTAAAGGCATGTATCATTCAGGGTTAATTTCTTTGTACCAGATTTTTAATTTTTTCGTTAAATCATGGATTATACTTCTTGTTTTAATTATCGTGGGGGCAACCCTGGGATTCATTAGAACAAATGACAACCCAGCGAGAGAAACAAAACTCTATGTAAGAATCAATGATAATTCTGGAGCAATCGTATATGATGCCTTAAATCAGTTACAATTTAAGATTCAGGAAAAAGATTCTGTGCTGCTTGAGAAAAAGGGATTTTTCAAAAACAGTGTGTACTACATACATAGTCTAGAAATAGAGCCTTTGGTCAATGTTTTAGAGATCGTAGATGCTACAGAAACCAACAACAGAAATCTTGAAACTGTTATGGATCAAGCACAGTATGAGGATGAGTTATTAACCTCAGAGGTATTTGTCCCTCAATATAGGTATCACAAAATTACTTTAGTTGGTGATTATTGGAGTTCTCAAAAAACAATAGATGCATTAATGTTGTATTTAAATGACAATCCTGTTTTAATAAAACAAACAGATCTTATAAAAGAAAGTTTAGCCTTTAGAATAGCGAGAAATTTTGAAAGTATCGCATTTATGGATTCTATTTTTGACACCTATGGGCGTCCAATTAGTGAACTAACCAAAGGAACCGCCTCGGAGATCTCTATGGTAGACATAAACGTTACCAATATTCACATGCTTTTTGATCAAAAAGCATTGCTAATGAAGCAAAATGAAAAACTTCAATTACAGCTGCTCAATCAAGACAAAACAGTATCACTGATCAACAAACCTATGTTGTCTGTTAAAAAAAGTATTTTAGATGTTAAAATAATTACCTACCCTGTTATACTTATTCTTTTGTTTGTGATGGTTTCAATGATGCGCTATTATTTTCAGAAAGCAAAAAACTTGAGTAAGCTAAGAAACAGCTCAGATACAGAACCTACAGAAAAAATTAATTAATTTTAAGATGGAAATACGGGCTGCCCTAAAAAAAATTAAAGGGAAAAAAACGACTATTTTATTTGATCAGGCGTTGTTTTCTCTTTTCAATTTTGGCTCTATTTTCGTGCTTTCTAAAGTAGCAGATGTAGCCGTTTTCAGTGATTTTGTTGTTTTTCAAAGCAATGTTTTTTTTCTATTTATTTTTTGCACCTTTTTTTTGTCATCCCCAATTCTTGTGCTCTACCCGAAGAAATGGCGTGAACATGAAAAGGAATATTTAAGGGCATTGCTATGTTCAAATATTGTATTGAACCTTGTCATAGGTTTGATTTTATTTTTTCTATTGCAACAACAAGGCTTATACGTCTCTTATATTTTTGTGGTAGGCATCCCTTTTTTAATGATCACATTTGATATTTTTAAAAAATATATGTTTAGTTCAAATAGAATACCTCTTTATCATGCCTGGGTAGCTTCTCTTTTATTAAATATCGTTTTTTTCTTTTGTATTTTTTACTTCAATTCTAGTCTCACTTTAACAACAATTTTAAGCATTTACTTTTTTAGCTACGCGATAGCTACTTTTTATTTACTGTTAATTTTCTTGGCTAAAGGCATATTACGTCTTGGGTTTTTTATCCCGAATCTCAATAAAAACGGACTATTTTTTAATGTGATTAACCATCATTTTAAATATTCAAAATGGATTATATTGGGCGGAATTGCCTATTGGGGATATGCCCAAGGACTCTATATTTATGCTAATGAACTAAACACCTCACCCCTAGGTATTGGAAAAATAAAAACGGTACAAAACTTACTTGGCATCGTAAGTATATTTATAATAACGGTAGAGAATTTTTACACCCCAATGTTTTCAAATTTTATCAGATTACATCCTACAAAAAACATAAGTGAAATGGTCAGAAAAGTATATCGAGAAAATTACATAAAGGCCCTTGGCCTTTTGTTAATTGTCCTGGTTTTTTCTATCCTATTTTATGAAATCCTATACCTTGAAAAATATGGAGAGGCGCTTTTAATTATTAGTATTTATTGCTTTTGTCAATCGTTAATGCTTTTCCTAAGACCCATAACCATGGCTCTAAAAGCGCAAGAAATAACCCGTCCTTTTTTTATAGGTCATCTTTGGGCTACACTCACAATGTTGGTGGTTGGAAGTCTCTTAATTGAAACATATGATTATACAGGAATGGCAATTTGTTTTGCATCTGCTGTTGGGGTATTTTCAATCATTATTGTTGGATATTATAAGAAACATAACTCTGTTAACACAATTGTTAGTTAATGCTAGTGCTTAAAAAAACATATCAAGCTTTTTTTATCCTAGGAGTTTTTTTAATTCCTTTTAATTCTGACATTCCAAAATGGATGGGTTTTTTGGGAGAATACAGTTCAGATTCTTCTCCCTTATTTTTTATTATTTCTTTTATTTTTTTGTTGGTATACCAATTAAAATCTGGCAAGATTTACATCCCATACCGCACTGTTGAGTATCAACTTCTACTACTGTTTATTGCTGTTTTGATTTTTGTCACCCTACTAAACATGCACCATATTATTGATTATTATTTTAAACAAACTTCTGGAGTGATGCGTTTTGTAAGACAATTGATTGCCTTATTAATCTCTGCAGGGGCTTTCTTTTACACGTTTTTAAACGTAGGAAAAGATTTTGGGGCGCTTCCATTTTTCTTTCTTTTGAGAAAATTATTCTTCATCAGCTTTGTCTTGGTTTTTTGTTGTGGATTTTTGGAGTTTTTAATTGTAAACTTTAATTTAATTCAGCTGCGTCCAGTTTTTGATCTTTTTGATGTATTCCCTTTTGTAAATGCTAGGTTGGACTTTAAGCTTACCCGTGTTTCGTCTTTAACTTATGAACCCCCTGCCTTGGGAAGTTATTTAATTACTGCTGCTGGTTTTTTATTCTCTTATATCCTTACAGAAAAAAAAATTATCAGGTTTTTGCCTTTTATCTTATTGGTATTTTTAGCAATTGTCTCTAAGTCAAGAACTGCTTTTGTGGTCATACTTTTACAGACTTTTGTTGGAGTAGTTTTGACATATATCTATTATAAAGATTTCAGGAGATACTTTAATATCGCACTAGTTTTTGCAGTTATTGGAATCACTTCAATGACCTTGGTATACAGAGAGCCTATTGCTGATGCCATAGAAGAGCGCATTTCTTCTTTTGACTTTACAGACACCAAATTTAGTCAAACAAACAATTCAGTTTCCAATAAATCTCGCCTGGGGATACAAACGGCAATGATTCAAACCATAAAAGAGTATCCTATCTTTGGAACTGGCTGGGGACAACAAGCCTTTGTATCAAGATACCACTACCCAAATTGGGCATTAAAAAATAATTATGAATTTACTGCTAGGTATAAAAATCAATTTGATAAGTCGTTCCCTCCTGGGTTTAATCTATATTTAAGAATTGCTGCAGAGGCTGGAGTGGTAGGCCTAATTTCTTTTTTACTATTTCTATTTGTTATCCTATACAACACAACTGTTTGGTTTAAAAAGGATACCCAAACCAAATTTATACCCACTGTATTACTAATTAGTTTTGTTGGATATAGTCTCAATTGGCTACAAATAGACAGTTTTAAACTTTATGGCTTCTGGCTTTGCCTTGCTCTTTTTATCTTATATAAAAATAGAGCGTTAAACACCCCACAGTAACCACTTGTTACAGGGCTAAGGTTTGTGTGAAATTTAATAGTGATCTGTCAATAGTCTCCTTTATTCTCTTGGGGGCGGTGTAAGGCATTTCTATATGTTCTATGACCTGTTGGAGTGTTTCTGTTGGAGATATTTCACCATCCATAACACGAAGGCGAGGGTGCTGCCCAACGTCATCTAAGAAGTCTGAACATTTTCTATGATATTCAATTAAAACAAAAGGAACACCGGCATAACAAGCAAAAATACTAGCATGTAACCTTGTAGAAATCATAAAATCACAGGTAGATATTTCATCCCAGGTGCTTTTAATATTAGGGGTGTATGGATAGGTTTTATATCTTTTTGGATCTACTCCTTCTAACAACTTATTGGTAGCATTAGTATCTCCAAAAGAGTTGTTCCCGTTAATAATAAATACCTTTAAATTATAATTTGTTTGTGCTATCAAAAGATCAACAAGCTGTTTAAAGTAGTCATTTCTTTTGGTCTGTCTTGAGAGATTTCCTCCTGTATACTGCTCATAATTACAAATGCTAATACCAATTGTTTTGGCAGTGGCTTTAGTGCTAACCTTAAGAGGTGTATGCTTATACATCATTGGCATAAGCGCTGCCAAATCAAAGGAGTTAACCACTTTTGCCTTAAGATGTAAAGAAGATACATAATCATAAGATCGTTGATCTCTCAGGGATATAAAAGTAAGATGTTTTAAATATTTTTGAACTTGTTTCTCATCTGCTATAGATTTAAATGGCCCAACGGAAACCCCAATAGCACCTAGTTTGAGGTTGTTATATTTAGAAACAATACGACCAACGGCCTTGTTGCTATGAAAAGGAAGTTTACTAAAGGTAGATCCCCCGGCCGAAATCATGTAATCTGAGTTTTTTAACTCCCGTAAAAAAGAAATCCTGTCTAATCCTTTACCTTTAGATTCCCTTGCTTTAATTGCTTGAACAGTGGTAGGCAATTGCGCTCCAATGAAAACGTTGTTGGTGCAAGACCAGAATTTTTGTGCGCCCCAAGAAGAAACTTCCACAAAAGCATCATCTCCAGCATTCTGAAATCCATAAAAACCTTCGTAAGTGATTTTCATATCCATAATTTATGGTAAAGAAAAGAATTTAGAACCATAAATAGTACTTCTTTCCATTTATTTATTTGTTTTCTAGTGCGTAAAATCATAATGAATCAAATTGGTATATTTACAAAATAAAAAGCTGTAAAGTTCAAATAAATGAGCCAAGAAATTAGTGTCATAATACCGGTTTACAACTCACAAGACACCATTGAGCTTGCCTTAAAATCTGTCTTAGCACAAACTCGGGGCATTTTTGAGATTATCATAGTTAATGATGGTTCTACAGATGCAACCAAAGCTATTATTGAATCATTTGTAGCGCACAATAAAGCACATAAAATAATAGTTTATAATAGAGAGAATTTTGGTGTTTCTGTCAGTAGAAATTTTGGTTTAAAAAAAGCAAGTAGCCCTTTAATTGCATTTTTAGATAGTGATGATGCTTGGCATCCAGAAAAAATAGCGAAGCAGTTAGCGATTTTAAGTGCTGATTCATCAATAGATCTTTTGGGTACCAATAGAGATGGCCAAAGTTTTAAAAGGATTTTTAGTTTCAAAATTGGGGAGCTAATGAAAATTTCTCCAAAGCTGTTGTTATATAAAAACTTTTTCATGACCTCTTCTTTAATTTTTAAGAAGAGTATCATCGATAAAGTAGGGTATTTTAATGAACAAATGAACCACTCAGAAGACTGGGAATACTGTATAAGAATAGCTCAGCACTTTAATGTTTATTTGTATAACAAAAGCATGGTGCATTCAATTTCTGGTAAGGCAATGTTTGGTGAATCTGGATTGAGTTCCAATTTAGTAAAGATGCAGTATGGAGAATTATCAAACCTAAGACTTGGGTATAGATTAAAGACTGTATCTTTTTTTGAGTATTTATTTTTAAACCTTTACTCTCTCTTAAAATTTGTAAGAAGGGTATTGATTAGCACTGTAAGAAAACTATCTTAATGAAGATTACCATAGCCTCTATATACCATTATCTATTTTTAGTATTGTGCTTTGTTGTTCCATTTCAAAAAATCTCCTCTGCATTGCCCAATATTATTTTAATTGGATTGGTGGTTTTGTTCCCGTTTGTTGTGGGTAAACAACATTTTAAAAGATTAATGAAACCCGAGGTATTTGTATATCTGGCCTTGGTCTTGTATCTAGTGATCAACATGCTCATCTTTCAAGAGCCTGGCAGAGAACTAAATATCGTTAAAAAAATAGCCACTCCAATAATAGTTGTATTGCTTTACACCCCAATTACAAATCTTGAGAGCATACAAAAGACATTTATTTTATCTTGTTTCACGGCAATTGTAATTAGCATCATACGCATTGCTTTGTTTGATTTTTCTGAAATTTCTTTCAGTTTTTCAAATGGAGCACTTGTAGATGAGTTGCTTATAATAGATAGATTATATCTAGGATTTATGTGCATTATAAGCATTGTAATTTCAGCACACCTACTTGAGAGTCAAGCAAACAAATATAGATCTCTACTAATTGTTAATATTTCTATCTCAATATTCTTTATACTACTGGCCTCGAGTAGAATCGCTGTTTTGCTATTACTAGTGCTTTTTTTGTTGAAAATTTTATATGCTAAAAAAAAGGTGCTTTATGGTCTTATTTTTATAGGTATAATGACAGTAACTGCAAGTGCTTTTGTTGTAAACAAAAATCTTGGAGAGCGTTTTTTTTACACACAAAGTCAAGCAAGTGGAAAAAGTTATTTTGAGCTATTAAAAAGCTGGGAGGCTAGAGTTGTTATTTGGGATTGCAGCTTTAAAATTTTAAGCAATCAAACTCCTATTTTGATAGGTAATGGATTTTATAATACAAAAGACAAGTTACTAGAGTGCTACAAAACAAGTATAGATAGAAAAGAAAAGAGAGCGTATTTTATCACTAAGGGGTTTAACCCTCACAATACATTCTTAGATTTCTTGCTCAGTTATGGAATTATTGCTTTTTCTCTTTTTGTAGTTCTTATGGGATTGTTTTTTAAACGGGGGAGATTTTCATACACCCAAAGTGCTTTGCTTGTCTCATTGATTGGTTTTTCATTGATTGAAAGTTACTTTCAAAGACAAATTGGCGCTTACTTTTTTGGATTTATTTTTATCCTATTGCTTTTTAAGGAGTATCTTCCTAAAAATAAATAAAAGGCGCTATTTTAGAGTTTATAAAACAAACTACATTACTAAAAAATTAACCTCTTAATATGGTTACAAAAACAAAAATCTTATTTATACTTCACGCCGTTGGGGGGGTTGGGGTTTGGCTTAGAATTATTCTTGCTGAACTTGACCCAAAACTCTTTGATTTTGTAATTATTCATGGAAAAACAGATACAGACACTGCATTTACAGATAAAAATGGCACCCAAGTTAAAACCTATACCACTACCATAGACAGAAATATAAACTTCTTTAAAGATTACAGAGCCATTAAAGATTGTATTGGGTTTGTAGACAAAGAAAACCCAGATGTTATTCATTGCCATAGCTCAAAGGCAGGTGTCATTGGTAAAATTGCAGGCGCCATTAAAAAAAAGCCTGTTTTGTATACTCCCCATGCCTATTCTTTTTTAAACACCGAAAGTATTTTAAAACAAAAAATATACCTTACACTAGAGCAATTGTTTTCTAAATTTAACAACAAAGTATTGGCGTGTTCTGTGTCAGAAAAAAATAGAGCCATCAAAGAAGTTGGGCATAAAAAAAAGAAGGTTCTTGTGTTTGAAAATGGCATTAAACCTATTCAAAAAACAGAGCGTTTAAGCATCAACAAAACGTGGCCAGAGACTTATATTTGTTCTGTTGCTAGACCCTCTTTTCAAAAAAATGTGGAGCTCACCATAGAGGTTATACGTCAAGTTAAAGAACAAATTGCCTCCATTCATATTGTGATTATGGGTGTAGGATTTCATTCTCCTACTCTTGAAAAGGTCAAAAAACTCATTACCTTGTACCAGTTGGAAGAAAATATAACTTTATTGCCCTGGACGGAGCGTGAAGATATTTTTCATATCATCAATAAGGCATCTCTTTATATATCCACAGCACGTTATGAGGGGCTTCCCTATGCTGTGATTGAGGCTATGGCTCTAAAAAAATCTTTTGTGGTTACAGATGCAGACGGAAACAGAGATTTAATTGAAGATGGAGAGAATGGATACCTTATAGCCAATGAAAACAGCGCTCATTTTGCGACAAAAATAATAGCGCTTCTAGAGGAGGAACAAACCAGGAAAGTATTTGAAAACAAATCAATAGAAAAATTTAACGCAAGATTCAATATTGAAAATACAATTCCCATTTTGGAACAACTATATTTAAAAGAAGCATTAAATTAAAATAGTATCTTTAGCCTAGAAAACAAAAGTTAAATCGTCAATTATTATGAGAATTATACTTGCCTCCATATATCCTTTTGCGTTTATGCTATTGTTTTTCATCATCCCTTTTGATGAATATATCCGCGCTTTGCCCAATATTTTACTTATTATTCTTACCATTTCTTTTCCTGCTATCATTAAAAGAGAGCATTTTCAAAAAATAAAAAAAGTGCCCTTGTTTTTACTCTTACTCTTTTTTGGATATATGGTACTAAATAGCATTTTTTCTGGCAGGTTTGACACAGATCTTAGTATCCTAAAAAAAATCGCAATTGCCATTGGGCTCGTTATTTTATACCTGCCAATACAGTATGATAGAAAGGTTCAAAAAGCAGTCATTTTTTCATCCATAGCAGCCATTATTTTCTCTATCATCAGTATTGTATACAGCGCCAACACCAATGCAAACTTTGAGTTTGGAGATAGTCGCATGATGATTGAGGCCTTACTTGTAGATAGATTATACCTTGGGCTTATAAGTGTGCTTAGTATTTTGTTTTGTTACCGCTCCATGCGCAAAATATACCATCCTCACAATGCCTATTACCTGGGCGCCATAGCTATAAATGTATTATTTATTGTATTGGTAGTGTCAAAAATTTCTGGTATTGTACTGTTTTGTTTGCTTTTAATTCGGCAAGCTTATGGAAATAAAAAAAGCATGCGTCTTTTAATTGCTACGGGGTTTATAGGGCTTGTAATTGGAGGCTTGTTTTTTCTAAAGACTCAGCAACAAAAAAACACTGGTCCCGTTTCTTTTTCAACATTTTTAAATAAAAACTTTGGAGCCTCAAACACCTCTCAAACTAGACTCATAACCTGGAGATGTAGTCTAGATGTGCTCGAAAATAGCACCATAGGGTTTACTGGAATTGGTTTTAAAGCTACCAAAGACAAGCTAGTGGAGTGTTACCAAACTACAATAAAGGACCCAGAAAAAAAGGAGGTGTTTACTTCTCAAAGGTATAATAGCCACAATCAGTTTTTAGATATTTTACTCAGCACGGGGTATGTGGGGCTATTTTTAATGTGCTTATTTTTAATTTGGAGCTTTATGAAAAATAAAGAGCACTTTTTTCAAACCGCTATTCTAGGCACTTTTATTGCCTATGGTTTGGTAGAAAATATATTTCATCGTCAAATTGGAGTCTACTATGTAGGGCTTATACTTATTATTGTGTTGGCAAACAGAACCTACGAGCAAATCGATGCGCCAAAACAGGTCTAAAAACCTCGTAAAGTGTATTTTTGCAAGCCCGTGAGATGGGTAAAATCTTAAAAAAAATAACAGTGTATTGTGCCAGTTGTAGAATAACATACTTATGAAAAAAACAGTTTTAATTACAGGTGCAGCAGGGTTCTTAGGATCTCATTTATGTGATAAATTCATCAAAGAGGGTTACAAGGTCATTGCCATGGATAACCTTATCACTGGGGACAAGCGTAATATAGAACATTTGTTTAAATTAGAAGATTTTGATTTCTACCACCATGATGTTACAAAATTTGTTCATGTTGCTGGAGAGATAGATTATATATTACACTTTGCATCTCCTGCTAGCCCCATTGATTATTTAAAAATCCCAATACAAACACTTAAAGTTGGTTCACTGGGTACACACAATTTACTGGGTCTAGCTAAGGATAAGGGTGCAAGATTTATGATTGCATCCACCTCTGAGGTCTATGGAGACCCTTTGGTACACCCTCAAAAGGAAACCTACTACGGAAATGTAAACACCATTGGCCCTCGTGGGGTGTATGATGAGGCAAAACGTTTTCAAGAATCCATCACTATGGCCTATCATCGTTTTCATGGCATGGAAACCCGTATTGCTAGAATATTTAACACCTACGGACCTAGAATGCGCCTTAATGATGGGCGTGTTATTCCTGCATTTATTGGTCAAGCACTCAGGGGAGAAGATTTAACCGTATTTGGAGATGGTATGCAAACCAGAAGTTTTTGTTATGTTGATGATCAAGTAGATGGGCTCTACAAGCTTCTTTTAAGTGATTACAGCAACCCTGTTAACATCGGAAATCCACAAGAAATTACCATACTAGATTTTGCAAAGGAGATTATTAAATTAACGGGGACAAAGCAAAAAATAGTGTATAAAGATTTACCTAAAGATGATCCTCTTCAGCGAGAACCAGACATCACACTGGCCAAAGAACTTTTGGGGTGGGAACCAAAAATGTCTAGAGAGCAAGGAATGAAAATCACATTTGAGTATTTTAAAGGCCTGACAAAACAAGAGCTTTTTAAAAGTGAGCACAAAGATTTTTCACAACACATAAAGTCTTAAGATATATGATTTTTAAAAGAGGTAGATATTCGGGGTTTTTAAGGCCCATATCCTATGGCATTGATTTACTTGTAATTCATGGTCTTGCCTTTTTCTTATTTCAAGAAAGCTCTGCGTTTACAAACTATGTATTTTATATGTCTATTGCTTGGATAAGCAGTTCTATAACCATTGGGTTTTATGAGATATATCGGTTTACCAGATTTAGTAATATTTTGTCTGTAGCCATCAAACAAGCCCTAGTATTTCTGCTTCTGGTCTTTGCTTTTTTTGGTTTTTACCCAGCCTTGCAAGAGCCCACTAGTGCTATTTTAAAATATGTAGTGGTAGTAATGGGAGCGGTATTTTTAATCAAGATTTCTATTTATTACCTGCTCAAGAAATACAGGCGTTTACTTGGCGGAAATCTAAGAAGAGTGGTTATTCTTGGTGACAATGACAAAACAAAAGAGCTGGAAAACTTCTTCACTAAAAATGCTGAATACGGATATGCTCTAGTAAAAAGGTATGATGTACAGCACGATAAACAAACGCTCCTTGAAGCAATTTTCAAAGAAATATCTGACAGTAATGTAGATGAAATATACGCCTCTGTCAACGCACTAAGTGATGCGTGTATGGCAAAAGTGATTGATTTTGCAGACAACAATTTAAAGGTTTTAAAATTTCTGCCAGACAACAAAGAGATTTTTGGCAAAAAACTTGACTTTTCTTACTATGGATATTTACCTATTTTATCGCTAAGAAAAATACCAACAGATGAGCCCTTTAACAAATTTATAAAGCGAGCTTTTGATATCTTTTTATCTTTATTTGTGATTGTTTTTATTGTCTCATGGTTAACTCCCATTCTAGGTATTTTTATAAAACTAGAGTCAAAAGGGCCTGTTTTTTTCAAGCAAAAAAGAAACGGTCTAGATTACAAAGAATTTTATTGTTATAAATTTAGGTCTATGACTCCTAGCCCAACTGCAGATTTGCATCAAGCAACTAAAGGAGACACCAGAGTTACAAAAGTGGGGCGTTTAATTCGTAAAACTAGTATGGATGAACTACCTCAATTTATAAACGTACTCAAGGGAGATATGTCTGTGGTGGGACCAAGACCTCATATGGTTAGCCATACCCATATGTATGCAGAGAAAATAGATAAGTTTATGGTACGCCACTTCGTAAAGCCTGGCATTACTGGTTTAGCGCAAGTCAGTGGGTATAGAGGAGAAGTTGAGACAGACTCAGATATTATAAACAGAGTAAAGTGTGATATTTTTTATCTAGAAAACTGGTCTATTATTTTAGATCTTAAAATTGTCTTTAAGACTGTTTATAATGCCGTTAGAGGAGAAGAAAAAGCCTACTAAATTTATTTTGTTTCCCATCTCTTTGTTGCAAAACAACTATTACATCTGTTTACAAACGGCTAATAATTACTATCTTTAACCTATGGAGAAATCATGTCCAGAGTGTGGGGGTAAAATTATGGGGCGCGCAGATAAAAAATTCTGCAGTGATGGCTGCCGCAACACTCACAATAACACTTTAAATAAAGATAGTAGCAATCTAGTTAGAAATATAAACAACCGATTGCGAAAAAATTACCGCACGTTAAAAACCCTAAATACCAAAAACAAGACCAAGGTAAAGAGAGAAACACTTGTAAAGCACCAATTTAACTTTAAATACTATACCTCAGAGTATGTAACAAAAACAGGGTCTGTTTATCGTTATGTGTATGATCAGGGATATTTAGAGCTTGAAAATGACTGGTTTTTACTGGTAAAGGATGACAGTGGCGTTTAATTTGTGCTCTTAGCTTGCTTTTACATTAATTTTTTAAACACCCAAATACCATGAAATACTTTAGTGGGGTTGCATCGTTTGTTTTTATCCTCTTTTTGGTTTGGTTAAGCTTTGATAGCCTACTGCCTTCAGAAGCTGCTTCGATAAATGCACCAGCCACAGAATTTTCTGCTCAGCGCGCATTGATCCCGCTGCAAGAAATTGCAAAGGCGCCACATTACCATGGCACAAAGGAGCATACTCGTGTTGGCTATTTTATTATCTCTGAGCTTGAAAAACTGGGGCTAGAAACACAGCTGCAAGAAGCCTTTATTTTAAGTAACAATAATAAAAGATTGGTTAAACCAAAAAATATTGTTGCCAGATTAAAGGGTACAGGAAAAGGGAAGTCTTTGGTGTTATTATCTCATTATGATAGCGCACTAGTGCCCTCTTTTGGAGCAAGTGATGCAGGAAGCGGTGTGGTAACTATCCTAGAGAGTTTACGAGCCTATAATGCCCGAGGAGAAAAACCTATCAATGATATTATTGTTGTTTTTACAGATGCAGAAGAGATTGGTTTGGTTGGGGCATCACTGTTTGTAGAAAAACACCCTTGGGCAAAAAATGTGGGCCTTGTACTTAACTTTGAAGCTAGAGGCAGTGGTGGACCTAGCAACATGATTGTAGAAACCAATGGAGGAAATACCAATCTTATTAAAGCCTTTGCCGCAGCAGATGTTTGTTATCCTGTAGCATCCTCATTAATGTATAGTGTTTATAAAATGCTTCCTAATGATACAGACTCTACCATTTTTAGAGAAGATGGTGATATAGAAAGTATGTTTTTTGCCTTTATCGATGATCACTATGACTACCACACTGCCAATGATACGGTAGAAAACCTAGACATAGAAACCTTGCAACATCAAGGAAGCTATCTGCTCCCGCTGCTGCACTATTTTGCAGTATCAGATCTAAGCTCCCTAAAGGCCGAGGATGATTTGGTATATGTAAATATGCCCTTAGTAACATTTATTTACTATCCATTTTCTTGGATATTACCGATGTTATGTCTTGCCTTTGTTTTATTTTTTATAATAGTAGGGTATGGATTCTCAAAACACAAGTTAAATCTCAGTGGTGTATTAAAAGGGTTTTTCCCTCTGTTACTGTCTCTTACAATTTGTGGAATCCTTGGGTTTTTTGGTTGGAAATTTCTCACTAACATATACCCACAATACCAAGAGGTACAGCATGGGTTTAAATATAATGGGCATGCCTATATTGGGTTTTTTGTAAGTCTTTGTTTGGCTATTTTATTTAGGATGTACAGCTATTTTGGAAAACGAAATAGTGTGGTTAATCTAGTAGCGGCACCCCTTTTTTTATGGCTAGTAGTTAATGTGCTTGTATTTGTATTTTTAAAGGGTGCAGCCTTTTTTATAATTCCCGTATTTTTTGGACTCCTTAGCTGGTTTTTACTCTTGAGGTTTGAAACTCCACGTTTGGTTGTCATGGCACTATTGGGGGCTCCTGGTGTGTTTATATTTGCACCCCTTATACAGTTTTTTCCCGTCGGATTAGGATCAGATCATATAGTGATAAGTTGTGTGTTTACAGTTCTATTGTTTGGATTATTGCTGCCCGCTTTTGGATTTTATAAACTTAAAAAAGTGTTGTCCTATTTGTTTTTTGCCCTGGCCGTAGTATTTTTTATCGTGGCACATACCCAAAGTTCTTTTTCACAGATACGCCAAAAGCCAAATAGTTTATCTTACTATAACAATATTGACACCAAAGAAGCTTACTGGGTTAGTTATGATAAAATATTGGACCCCTGGACAACGCAGTATTTAGGGAAAGACCCAAAACCAGCATCAGCGTATATAGAAAGTGCTGCAGGAAGTAAATACAACACAAGCTACAGCTTTGCTGCAAAGGCGCCTGTGGTGGCTATTCCAGAGTTTAAACTAACAATAAATCAAAATAGTACCTACAAGGGTATGAGAGAGGTTCGTTTTACCATAATTCCTCAAAGAGATGCTCATCAAATACGTCTATACACAGACAAGGAGGTTGTTTTTTCATCTATGCAATTTAATGGTGTCCCTGTCTCTACAAGTGATTCTTTAAAACAAGGACCATTAAACAGACCTACCGATGAATTATTGCGTTATTACATTGCAGATTCAGACTCGCTTGAAGTGTCATATACCTTGCCAGAAAATGAGCCCTCACCCATATTTAAGGTGCTTGAATACGGTTTTGATTTAATGAGCAATCCACTACTTGAGATACAGCCAAGAGCAAAAGACATGATGCCCAAACCCTTTATAAATACAGATGCTGTGATTAACAAAAAGTCTTTTAGCATTCAAAAAAAGGAGCAAGGACAAAACACAATACAATAATTTTAAATTTTCGACTTGAAAAAAACAATTGCAATTGCGGGTTTGGGTTGGCTAGGAAAACCACTAGCCCAACACCTATCATTTTCAGGATATACTATAAAAGGCTCTGTGACCTCTCAAAGAAAAGCCACGGTCCTAAAGCAAAGTGGCATTGACACCTATGTAATAAATAGCACAGAGGACGGCCTATACGGCGCTGCTCAAGGTTTTTTAAAACAGGTAGACACCCTAGTTATAATGATTCCTCCTGGACTTAGGGGAAATACCGGTGCAGATTATGTCTTAAAAATGTCTCACTTATTGTCTGAAATTTTAAAATCTAAAGTAGGCAACATTATATTTATAAGCAGCACTGCTGTGTATAGTGACGGCCAAGGTAAGGTCACAGAAAAACACGTGCCTTTACCAAAAACCCAGGCGGCAAAACAATTATTTCAAGTAGAACAATTATTTTTTAATGCTCCAGGTGTCTCCACTACTATCGTTCGTTTTGGAGGGCTAATAGGAGGGGCTAGACAACCCGTTAAATACCTTGCGGGCAGAATAGATCTAGAGGGAGGTACTGCGCCGGTAAACCTGATTCACAAAAAAGATTGTATAGGCATTATTTCAAGTATTATAAAGCAGGATGCCTATGGGCATATCTTTAACGGAGTGCACCCAAATCACCCAAAGAAAAAAGAGTATTATTCTCAAAAAGCCAAAGAGTTGGATCTCGTTGCTCCTAAATTTACTAAACTAGAAGTTGACCCCCCAAGCAAACAAGTTGATTCTATAAATATAGAGGCTATTATTGGGTATCGTTTTAAAGAGATGATATGAGATTACTTGTTACCCAAAGGAGGAGTTTGCTCAGAGTATAATCTTTTTTTGAGCACTTCTTGTTCTTGAAGCTCGTTGTTTTTCACTGTATTGTCTTGCGTGTCTTTTTCAAATTTTTCATTGATTTGGATAATTAAATTTGCTGTTGCCAAATTCATCTGGGAGATAGCCTGCTGCATTGCAAGGGTGTCTAATCTACTTTTGTTGGCTACTTGCTTTACAATAGCCGCTCTGGTCTTAGTAACAATAACCCTTGCGTAAATAGGCTGAGTGTTTAAGGTGTCAGGAATATTTTTTGTTAATGAATCCATCCTTGAAACAAGTATATTACTTCGTTGTTGAATTGTTTTTAGACTTGCTTGATTAATTGCCAAGACCTCTGTAATAAGATCATCAAAAACAGGCCATTGAGAAATGTAATTTTCAGAACTTTGAGAAAAATCTGGCAACATAGCATCTGGATTACCAAATAATTTAATATCAGTAATTTGCTTTGTGTTTGTTGTAGCGACTGCTGGTTGGTTGTCTTTACAGCTCAAAACAACAAAGAAAATACAAATGCCAGAAAAATAAAGAAATGCTCGTATCATAAAACAATATAATTACAACAAATATACCTTTTCTCTCACAAAGGGCTGTTTTTGAGTGTGCTTTATAGTGGTAAATAGTGCTATATTTACATTAAAAAATGAACCTGTAGTATGGAAAAAAGAATTTTAATCATTGGGGCTTCTGGACAAATTGGTAACGAACTTACCATGTATCTAAGAAACATGTATTCAAACAAAAATGTGATTGCCAGTGATTTACGAGAGGCCAGTAGCCTGGTTATGGAAAGTGGCCCTTTCGAAATTCTTGACGCCATGGACGCCAAGGCCATAGAAAAAACGGTGTTAAAACATAACATTACAGATGTTTATTTAATGGCAGCCATGTTAAGTGCTACGGCAGAGAAATATCCAATCAAAGGGTGGGAGTTAAACATGAGCTCCTTGTTTAATGTTTTAAACCTAGCCAAAGACAAAAAAATAGAAAAAGTTTTTTGGCCCTCTAGTATTGCTGTTTTTGGCCCCACTACTCCCAAAACAAACACCCCACAAGGCACCATAATGGAGCCTACAACAGTCTACGGAATTAGCAAACAAACTGGAGAGCGTTGGTGTGAGTATTACCACAAACGCTATGGAGTTGATGTGCGGAGTATTCGCTACCCTGGGCTTATCAGCTATAAAACACCTCCCGGGGGAGGCACCACAGATTATGCCATTGAAATCTTCCATAAAGCCTTAAAAGAGAAGAAATACACCTGTTTTTTAAATGCACAAACCACCTTGCCAATGATGTTTATGGATGATGCAATTCATGCCACAGTAAATATCATGCTTGCTCCATCCCATAAAATAAAAATAAGAAACGCCTATAATCTAGCAGCATTGAGCTTTAATCCTCAAGAGCTTGCCGCTAACATACAAAAACACATTCCAGATTTTACCATAGAGTACAAGCCAGATTTTAGACAAGCAATTGCAGATTCTTGGCCAGCAAGTATTGATGACGCTACGGCAAGAGAAGATTGGGGATGGGAGCACCGTATAGATCTTGATATGATGACCAAAATCATGATTGATAATTTAAAATAAAACACTTTAATAAGGTGCTGTTTATTTCAAAAAAGTACCGCGCATAAAAAAAGGCAAACGAGATGTTTACCTTTTTTTGCCCCAAATTTTACCATGAACTTAACCTACTTATGTTATGGTATAGATCAAATGTATAATTATTTTCATACTAAAAAGAATTTTCTGTAGGTTTTGGACAAAGTGAAAATAAACCCGACAAACGACTCATAAATTACAGAATTAGCAACTCATTGGTAATTAATATGCTCTTTCTGAATTTCCTTCATAGAAATTAACGTAGGCTTTATTAACTACTCTATTGCCTCCACTGGTAGGATAATCTCCTGTAAAATACCAATCTCCTAAATTTTTAGGGCATGCCTTATGCAAATCATCTACAGACTGAAATATCAATTTCACTTTTGTAGAAATACCCTCTTCTGTAATAATTTGGGCAATCTTGTCAGATATTTGCTCGTCTGTAAAAGGAGCGTATAAGTCTTTAACGTGATTTACTACCTCAGCATCCTCTATTTCAAGTTGCTGTTTGCACTTATGGTAAATCTCTTCTATAATTGCATCTGTACCCTTATCCTTATGTAACTCAATAGCGGCGTTAAAAGCAACAAGTTTCTCTAATCTGGCCATATCAATTCCATAACAATCTGGATATCGTATTTGAGGAGCAGAAGATACAACCACAATTTGTTTTGGTTTAAGGCGGTCTAACATGCGCAAAATACTCTTCTTTAAGGTTGTACCCCTTACAATACTATCATCTATTATCACCAAATTGTCTGTGGGTTTTACAACACCATAGGTCACATCATATACGTGAGCCACCAAATCATCTCTACTGCTATCATCAGTAATAAAAGTACGCAGTTTAACATCTTTAATAGCTATTTTCTCGGTACGTATTTTGTGTGCCTGTATCTCACCTAGACGCTCTGGTGTAAGATTTTTTGCCTCTTTTAAAATAGCTGCATTTTTTTGTTTGTTGAGTTCATTTTGTGCCGCGTCTAACATTCCATAAAAAGAAGTCTCTGCTGTGTTTGGAATGAAAGAAAAAACACTGTTCTCCGTATCATGACTAATGGCAGATAATACCTTGGGCATTATTAATCTTCCCAACTCTTTTCGTTCTTGATATATTTCAGCATCACTACCCCTTGAAAAATAAATGCGTTCAAAAGAACAACTCTTTCTAACCAGGGGTGTTACTATTTCTGAAATACTTGTGGTACCATCCTTCTTTAGAATCAAGGCATTACCGGGGTCAATCTCTTTAACAGCATCAAAGGCAACATTAAAAACTGTTTGTATCACTGGTCTTTCACTTGCCACTACCACCACCTCATCATCTTTATAGTAATATGCTGGACGAATTCCAGCAGGATCTCTCAGTACAAATGCATCTCCATGCCCTAAAAGTCCCGCCATTGCATAACCACCATCCCAGTTTTTTGAAGACTTTTTTAGAATTTTTGCGAGGTTTAAATTCTCAACAATATGACCAGATGCCATCATTTTTGTGAGGCCTTTCTTTTTTGCTTTTTTGTATAGTTTGGCAACTTCTTGGTCTAAAAAATGACCAATATTTTCTAAAATAGTAATGGTGTCTGCCTTTTCTTTTGGGTGCATCCCAAGGTCTATGAGGTTTTGAAACAGCTCTGTGGTATTGGTCATGTTAAAATTTCCAGCAATAATAAGATTGCGATGCATCCAATTATTTTGTCTTAAAAAAGGATGTACCGTCTCTACACTATTGCCGCCAAAAGTTCCATAACGGACATGGCCCAACATCAGCTCCCCTATGTAAGGAATCTCTTTTTTTTGTGCTGCAACATCATCTTTTATGCTAGGGTTTCTCTCAAACTCTGCGTTAATGCGGTTGTTTATCTGCCCAAAAATATCCTGTATGGGTTGAGATTTGTTAGACCTAACTCTACTAATGTATCGCTCTCCAGCAGTTGGGTCTAATTTAATACTTGCAAATCCAGCACCGTCTTGACCACGGTTGTGCTGTTTTTCCATCATTAAATACATTTTATTCACTCCGTAAAAAGCGGTGCCGTATTTCTTTTTATAAAAGGCCAAGGGTTTTAAAAGTCTAACCATGGCAATACCACATTCATGTTTTAAAGCGTCGCTCATATTGGTGTCCCCCACTGATGGGAATTGTATTACTGATTAATAATTGTATATATATAAAACGTCCCAAAAAATTGGGACGCGATGTTATGATAATTCTAAATCGTATTGTGTTAAACTCTTAAATTGCTGTAAGCGGGAGTCTATTTCTTTTTTGGTTAGATGCTCCATGCGCTGTGTGCCAAATTTTTCTACACAAAAAGAGGCCAAACAAGAACCGTAAATAATAGCTCTTTTCATACTCTCAAAACTGTAATCCCCAGTTTTTGCTAAATATCCCGTAAATCCACCTGCAAAGGTATCTCCTGCGCCAGTTGGGTCAAACACCTCGGCCAGTGGCATGGCTGGGGCAAAAAACATCTCCTCTTTATAAAAAATTAAGGCGCCGTGTTCCCCTTTTTTAATCACCACATATTTGGGACCCATCTCCATGATTATTTTTGATGCATTTACCAAAGAGTAGGCTCCAGACAATTGTCTTGCCTCTTCATCATTAATGGTGATAACATCAACCTTTGAAATTACTTTTTTAAGATCCTCTAAGGCTATATCCATCCAAAAATTCATGGTGTCTAAAACAACCATTTTTGGATCTTGCATTTGCTCTATAACACTCATCTGCACCATTGGGTGCAGGTTTCCCAACATAACGACCTCTGCATCTTTGTAGGCCTGAGGCACCACTGGAGTAAAGGTCTCTAAAACATTAAGCTCTGTTACAAGTGTGTCTCTAGAATTCATGTCATTGTGGTACTTCCCGCTCCAAAAAAATGTTTTACCATCCGCTACAATTTCAAGCCCTTGAGTACTAATGCCTTTGCGCTGTAACATCTGGATATCTGACTGCAGAAAATCTCCACCCACTACAGACACAATAGCTGGATCTATATCAAATTGTGCGCTAGAGAGCCCAATATAGGTTGCGGCACCTCCTAAAATTTTGTCGGTTTTTCCAAAGGGAGTTTCAATAGCATCAAAAGCCACGGTTCCTACAATAACTAGTTTACTCATACAATTATTTCCAATAATTAAGGTGTAAATTTAATCAATTAAATGAGAAAAAAGAAGTTTTATTAAACAGTCTAGCACATAAATTAAATCCTATAATTTTAAGCAGGAAAACCCAAAAATACATAGCTGCTATTTTCTTATTTTCTGCCAAAATCTGCAGGAATTTCTCCCCAAGCTTTGGTCTCCCATTTAACAATAAAGGTGGTGTAAGAATTATTTTTCAGCCAAAGTTCAGCCCTTGATATAAGCTCAAAGATGACTTGGTTGTTTTTGGTTTTTTTTAATTTGGTGTTGCATTTCTTTTTCTTTACCCAAGCAATTGCAATTCTAGAGTCTGAATAAATAATCCGATCACTCTTTTGTTTTTTTAGAAATGCCAGGCCATGAACCAATGCCAAAAATTCTCCAACGTTATTGGTTGCATGATCAAACGGCCCTTGTAAAAACAATTGCTCAAGGGTTTGGGTGTCTACCCCTCGGTATTCCATGAGTCCGGGGTTTCCGCTACAGGCAGCATCTACTGCAATAGAGTATAAATTTGGATGGCCATACTCAGCCTTTTGCGAGGTAGTAAGCCCTTTACTTTTCCCTGTTTTTTTTCCCTTATAGTCTTGATAGCTTTTGCTGTATGCTATTTTAGCTGCAGGTAAAGAATCAAAGCTCATGTACTGAGCGCCGGAGACCCCTTTTATAGCCTCTTGGCATTGCTTCCAGGTGGCGTATATCCCTGCAGGGTTTCCAAACCAAACAACATAGTGTTTTTGTTTTTTTTGTGCCATATAATTTAGTGTAATTGGGGTTTTAATAAAATCTCCTCAATTACCTTTGGCAGGTATTGATGTTCTAGAAGCTGCACCTTTGCGGCAACATCTTTAGGGGTGTCTTGCGGTGCTATTGTGGTTTTTTTCTGAAATATAATTTCCCCCTTGTCATATTGATTGTTTACATAATGTATGGTAATGCCACTGTGGGTCTCTTTATTTTCAACAACCGCCCTATGTACATGATGGCCGTACATTCCTTTACCTCCAAATTTTGGTAATAAGGCTGGATGGATATTGACCACCTTGTTGGGGTAGGCATCTATAATAATCTCGGGGAATTTTAATAAAAACCCCGCCAATACTAGAAGATCTGGTTTGCGTTTGTTTATTAAACAAAGAAGGCCTTTTGGAGCTAGCATTTCATCTTTTGTAAAAGACAGTGCTTCTATGTTTAGATCTAAGGAGCGATCAATCACCTTGGCATTTTTATTATTTGACAGCACACAAACGACCTGGGCATGTGTAGAGTTTTGAAAATATTTTATAATATTTTGTGTGTTTGTGCCATTGCCTGAAGCAAATATTACAATGCGCTTCTTCATAGGTTTTAATTGGGTACTTGCAGGAGTTGTCATTAATATATAACACAAAAGTAAGGCAATCCAGATACACTTCTATTAAAAATCTTAAATTTGGTTATAGATTTTTTTTTTAAAGTAGTGTTTTAAGTTAAAATATTTTATTTTTACCGCTTAATTAAAATTTAAAAACAAAGATTATGTCAGACATTGCATCAAGAGTAAAAGCTATCATCGTAGACAAATTAGGTGTTGACGAGAATGAGGTTGTAAACCAAGCAAGCTTCACTAACGACCTAGGAGCAGATTCGCTAGATACCGTTGAGCTTATTATGGAATTTGAGAAAGAATTTGATATCCAAATTCCAGATGATCAAGCTGAAAATATTGCTACAGTTGGTCAAGCAGTTTCATATATTGAAGAGAACAAATAAGAAAAATTCTTTATGGAATTAAAGCGAGTTGTAGTAACAGGCCTTGGCGCACTTACACCCATTGGAAACAACATCCAAGAATATTGGGATGGTTTGAAAAGTGGTAAAAGTGGCTGCGCACCTATTACTTATTTTGATACTGAAAAGTTCAAAACAAAATTCGCTTGTGAGGTCAAGAATTATGACCCGTTACAACATTTTAATCGCAAAGAGGCTAGAAAACTAGACCGATTTGCTCAATACGCACTAATCTCTAGTGACCAGGCCATACAAGACGCAGCCCTAGACATGGATGCCATCGATAAATTTCGAGTTGGTGTTATTTGGGGAGCAGGTATAGGCGGTATTGAAACATTTCAAAATGAAGTGATAAATTTCTCACAAGGGGATGGAACGCCACGTTTCAACCCCTTTTTTATTCCAAAAATGATTGCAGATATTGCCCCCGGTAATATTTCAATCAAACATGGTTTTATGGGGCCAAACTACACTACGGTCTCTGCTTGTGCATCTTCTGCAAATGCTATGATTGATGCTCTAAACTATATACGTTTAGGACATTGCGATATTATTGTAACAGGTGGAAGTGAAGCAGCAGTAACCATGGCTGGTTTGGGTGGCTTTAATGCCATGCACGCCCTTTCTACAAGAAACGAATCTCCACAATCTGCATCAAGACCTTTTGACGGCTCTCGAGATGGATTTGTATTAGGAGAAGGTGCTGGTGCATTGGTATTAGAAGACTATGAACACGCCAAAGCACGTGGTGCAAAAATATACGCTGAGGTTATTGGAGGCGGAATGTCTAGTGATGCATATCACATGACTGCCCCTCACCCAGAAGGCATTGGTGTTGAGCGAGTAATGCTCAATTGTTTAAAAGATGCAGGCATAGAGGCCGGTGAGGTCGATGCAATAAACACACATGGTACCTCAACACCTCTTGGAGATGTTGCAGAACTAAAAGCAATTAGCAAAGTATTTGGAGCACATGCCAATAAAATAAATATCAACTCTACAAAATCTATGACGGGCCACCTACTGGGCGCCGCTGGTGCCATAGAAGCTATCGCTTCTATTTTATCCATGCAGCACAATTTAGTGCCGCCTACTATTAACCACGCCGAGGTTGATCCAAACATAGATCCTTCTTTAAATTTAACTCTTAATAAAGCACAATCTCGAGAGGTGCATATCGCCATGAGCAATACATTTGGTTTTGGTGGCCACAATGCTTGTGTACTATTTAGAAAATTAGAGGCCTAAAAATGGGACCTTTAAAAAACATATTTAATCCCCGTGCCCCAAAGGACGGGGATTTTTTTATTGCAATAAAACAACTGTTAGGATTTAAGCCCAAGAATATTGATATCTACCAAGAGGCCTTCACTCACCGCTCTACAAACACCACCTCTACTCAAGGGCATGCCCAAAACTATGAGCGTATGGAGTTTCTTGGAGATGCTATGCTAAGTGCTATTATAGCTGCCCACCTTTACAATGAGGTGCCTGGGGGTAACGAAGGTTACCTAACCAAAATGAGAAGCAAGGTAGTGAGCAGAGAGCACCTTAATGAATTGGGGAGAGATCTAGAACTAACAAAGCACGTAAAAACTACCGTACCTATAGAGCAGTTTGGTGTTAATATTCATGGCAATGTGTTTGAAGCTTTAGTAGGGGCTATATATTTGGACAGGGGCTATAAATATTGCAAAAAATTTATCAACAAACGTGTAATAGAACCCTATGTTGATATTGAAAAACTAGAAGGAAAAGTAATAAGCTACAAGAGTCTTTTTATTGAATGGTGCCAAAAGAACAAACATCAGTTTAAATTCTCAATCTATGAGGACACAGGAAACGACTCCCTTAAACATTTTGGAGTAAAACTTACCTTAGATGGTGCCATTGTTGGAAAGGCAAGAGCTACCTCAAAAAAGAAAGGGGAAGAACAAGCGGCCAAAAGAGCGTACTATAAATTACAACAAGAGATTGACGGCTTCAGTAAAAAAAACTAAGCTATTGCTGGTAGCTCTTTCAATATACCGCTACATTACTACAACATATTGAACTTTTGCCTAGAATTTTTAGTGTCTTTTTATATTTCTACTAAAAGTATCTCTACTTTTACCTTTTACAATTAAAATTATGGGAACCCACAAATTAGTGCTAGATGATGATTTTGCGGAAGATTTCTCTCTTATCGCTATACACTGTAGTGAAGAACCCTACAAAGTTGCCTATATTCTGAACCAATTTGCGCGATTAAAACTGCGCCGTGAAAAAGTAGATTTATCCTACACTTCCAAAACAATGGAAATGACATTCCCGCTTTTTGGATATGAAAATCACACAGAATATACCGACTTTAGCCTTGTTGCAAACAAATGTAAATCTGCGGTTACTAAAACAAATAATAGCGGAGAGCTCTTTGTGAATACCAAAGAGAAGGAAACGATAATTACATATCTTATCCCAGAACTAAAAAAAGTAGATTACTTTCTAAAAATCCAAAGTGATTTTGACAACCCAGGAACTAAAATGTTGATCAACCAAATCAACGATATAAAACAAATAATTTCTGCCTACCAAGTAGCACCAGAAACCCTTAAATCTAAGGACAACTTAATATTTGACTAAATGCCAAATCAAAAAAAGACTAAAATTGTAGCTACCCTTGGGCCTGCTACTGCAGACAAGAAAATTCTTAAACAAATGATTCTAGCTGGGGTTAATGTGTTTCGCATTAATTTCTCACATGCAAATTATGACAATGTAAAACAGATCATTTCCATTATTAAAGAGCTAGGCAAACAGCTCAACACCTCTACTGCAATTCTTGCAGATTTACAAGGCCCAAAATTAAGAGTGGGTATGATGAAAGAGGAAGTGATTGTTCATCCAGGAGATGAAATTTCATTTTGCACCGGAAAAGAATTTGAGGGAAACTCCAAAAGAGTGTACATGAATTATAACAATTTTCCTAAAGACGTTAAAAAGGGAGAGCGTGTACTTCTTGATGACGGAAAATTAATGTTTGAAGTACTCTCCACAGATGGTAAGGCTGAGGTAAAAACCAAAGTCATACAAGGAGGTCCTTTGCGCTCTAGAAAGGGGGTTAATTTGCCAAATACAAACATCTCTTTACCTGCGCTAACAGTCAAAGATAAGGAAGATGCTATTTTTGCAATTTCTCTGGAAGTAGATTGGATTGCCCTCTCTTTTGTGCGCCATGCAGAAGATTTAATAGAACTACAAACTTTAATAGAGGCCAATAGTAAATATAAAATTCCAATCATTGCCAAGATAGAAAAACCAGAGGCAGTTGCTAATATTGATACAATTGTTACCCATTGTGATGGCCTTATGGTTGCACGTGGTGACCTAGGAGTTGAAGTTCCTGCAGAGGAGGTTCCGCTAATCCAAAAAGAATTGGTCCTTACTGCAAAAAAGGCAAGGATTCCTGTTATTATTGCTACACAAATGATGGAAACAATGATTTCATCTCTCACTCCAACAAGGGCAGAGGTAAATGATGTTGCAAACTCAATTATGGATGGTGCAGATGCTGTAATGCTTAGTGGAGAAACCTCGGTAGGGAAGTATCCCGTTGCGGTAATTCAAAAAATGGCCAGTATTTGTGAGCAAGTAGAAAACTCATCTCTAATATCTGTACCTCATGAGCCTCCTCATATTAGAACCAACCGTTACATCACAAAATCAATTTGTTATCATGCAGCCAGTATGGCTAATGAAATTAACGCAAAGGCTATTTGTACCTTAACCAATAGTGGATATACTGCCTTTCAGATATCTGCATGGAGACCAGATGCGCATATCTTAGTATTTACCAATAACCGCAGAATACTATCTAGATTAAACTTGTTGTGGGGCGTAAAATCTTTTTACTATGACAAATACGAAAGTACAGATCAAACCGTAAAGGACGTTAATAAAATTGCTCACAAAACAGGGTTTGTAGCAAAGGGAGATCACCTAATTAACTTAGCTGCAATGCCAATTGTAGATAAAGGTATGGTAAACACACTCCGTGTTTCTCAGGTATAATAACACCATTACATTTATAAAATGCCCTTTAAAATTGCTATTTTAAAGGGCATTTTCTTGCTTTGGGGCACCACTATTGCTGTAGGGTATAATGTTGTTCTATTTTCATCATACCGTTTTGAAGACCGATACTGACGTACTGCTTAAAGTTGCTAGTGGTATAATTATATACAATTTCAACAAGGGTGTTGTCTAGTCTGGTAACTAACTGCTCACTCACCAAAGCGCCTATTGGCATGTTTGGGTTACTTGTTTTTTGTACATCTCTCCCTTTAGGCTCTGGCAGCGCAAAATCTCTTGGAATTCCGTACAATTTTTGAGCAATCAAATAGGCTTCATGCCATTTTGTGGTAGGTATTAAAAGTGTTTCTGTACTAGTGGGCTTACTGGCTGTACCACCAACAAGCTCTGTTATACTAGCGGTGGGATGGGTGTTTTGTAAATCTGCAATATACATTTTTGGATTTGCCCCTGGTTCTGGTGGAAAGAGATCAGACAAATACCCGCTAAATGCAAATCCTGTTTTATTGTTATACAACACTTGATGCATCCCTCCTTTAACACCTCTGACGTTCATGGTGTTATTTGCCTCTAAGGTCACAACTTCAACTTTAGTTCCGTAGGGCATTACTGCCAGCTTTTGGCTATTTAAGTTATTATATTCTCTTAGAGAAAGGCCGCTTGCTGCTATTACATAAAGCGAGGTTGTTTTTTCCTGAGGGGGAGGTTGATTGGTTATTTGTTCGGGTAACAATTCTTTTTGTTGGGGCAATTTTTCTTCACAAGATGTAAAAAGTATAATTGCAGTTGTGGCAATGGCAAGTGCTTTGGTTTTCATAAGGATTTGGTATTAAATTCGAAGTAAAGCTTTTGCCATAAAAAAATTTTATCAGAAGAGGAGTCTAGGTATATATAACTATCCATTATTTGAATTTATTGTAACGCTTTGATTTTAAAACTCAAATTTCATTTGAACATCATATTTTTTTTCTTCCTTGAGACTCAGTGTTTGCTTGTTTTCATTATTGAGTCCAGACAATGAAATGCCTAATAGTCGAACTGAGTTTTTCATTTTTTCTTGATACAACAATTCTGTAATATGCTCCATAATTAACTCTTGACTCGCTATATAAAAAGGCAGGGTTTTACTTCGTGTTTGTAGGGTAAAATCACTGTATTTTATTTTCAAAGTAATTGTTTTTCCGGCTACTTTATTTTTTTTTAAACGACGTTCAACCTCTTGTGCAATCTGCTGTAGGCGTTCTAACATATACAGCTCGCTTGATATGTTTTCACCAAATGTGCGCTCTGCTGCCAATGATTTTCTTGTCCGCTGGGGACTTACTTTACTGTTATGGGTGCCTCGTACGATATTGTAATAATAAGGGCCACTTTTGCCGAAATTTTCAGTTAAAAATTCTAAAGATTTGGTTTTTAAATCACTACCCGTATAAATTCCTAATCGGTACATTTTCTCTTTCATTACCTTACCAACTCCATAAAACTTTTTGATGTCTAAAGCCGCAATAAAGTCAAGCACCTGTTCTGGAGCAACTGTTTTTTGACCATTAGGCTTGTTGTAATCACTTGCAATTTTTGCTACAAATTTATTGATAGATATCCCCGCACTGGCATGTAATCCTGTTTTTTGATAGATTTTCTCTCGTATTTCTTGAGCTATTACAGTAGCGCTAGGGTTTCCCTTTTTATTTTGTGTAACATCTAGATAAGCCTCATCTAAAGAAAGCGGTTCTACTAGGTCAGTATATTCAAAAAAAACACTGCGTACTTTATCAGAAATTTCCTTGTAGCGGTCAAAATCTGTTTTAACAAAAATAAGATGCGGACACAATTTAAGTGCCAATGCCCCAGCCATTGCTGAGCGCACCCCAAATTTTCTAGCCTGGTAACTTGCGGCGCTTACCACACCTCTTTTGCCGCCACCTCCCACTGCAATTGCTTTACCTACCAAAGACGGATTATCCAGCTGGGCAACACTAGCATAAAAGGCGTCCATGTCTACATGAATAATCTTTCTGATGTCTAAAGGGGTATGCATAGGGTAAAGTTACTATCTTTAAATCACAAATATTATCAACCTAGCGCAAAATAAAAATGCTACTTAAAAAGATTTACTGTAAGGAGTTTTGTTAACAATACTATCATCAACAAACATCCCTGCGGGTATCAAAATCATAAATCATGCAAGAAATAGAACGCAAATTCTTAGTTAAAGATGATACGTATAAAACGCAAGCCACAGGTCATAAAAGAATTATTCAGGGCTATTTAAGCGCACACCCCCAGCGTACGGTTCGGGTCAGGATTATGGGAGAAAATGGCTTTTTAACCATTAAAGGAAAATCTAACAAAACAGGCACCACGCGTTTTGAATGGGAAAAACAAATCCCTAAAGGGGAGGCCCAAAGTTTACTTAAGCTTTGTCAAAAACCAATTATTGATAAAATTAGATATCAGGTTCCCGTGGCAAATCATGTATTTGAAGTAGATGTTTTTGCTGGAAATAATACAGGTCTTATACTAGCTGAGGTAGAACTTAGTGAAGAGCAGCAATCATACACCAGCCCAGATTGGCTCGGAAGGGAGGTTACAGGAGAGCTTAAATATTACAACTCTAAGCTAAGTAAAAATCCTTTTAAAGAGTGGTAAGTGTCTTTTTTTTGCCAAAAGAAATAAAAGTATTGATATTAAAAACTAGGCAAATTAGTCTACCAGGGCAATGATTTCTGCAATACTCTGCAGATCACTACTGCCCTCCACACCTTGAGAAAAATTAACAGCCGCTGTAGTTGCTACAACAGGCGTGTTTTTTAGAGCAGAAAAATGAATCATCTCAAAACCAGCCTGTTTAAATGAGACTACATTGGTTTTATTAATCCCGCTTCCGGGCATAATTTGCACTGTGCTAGACTTATTTTTTAATTCTTTTAAAAGCTGTATGCCGTCTATGGCTTTTGGTTTTTGGCCAGAAGATAAAATTCTTGTAACTCCTAAGGCCTCCAAATCTTCAAATGCTTTGAAAGGATCTACAACAACATCAAAGGCCCTATGAAATGTAAACTCCAAATCTGTGGAGGCTTCTACAAGCGCTTTAGTGGCTTGTAAATCTACTTGATTATGAGGGTTTAATACACCACAAACCACCCCTTGACACCCTACAGATTGACAAAAAGCAATATCTCGTTTAATAATATCTAGCTCCTGATGCGTATAGTTAAAATTGCCCGCCCTGGGACGAATGAGCACATGTACCGCAATGTCAAGCTCCTTGACCACCTTCTCAATGCATCCATAAGAAGGCGTTAGCCCGCCAACACTTAGCTGAGTGCAAAGCTCTATTCTATGAGCGCCTGCGTCTTGAGCAGCCTTGGCAGAGGCAAAAGAATTAGCGCAAATTTCTATAATCATCTACAATTATAATTTTAACAACAATAAAATTACTACAATTTACTGCTTTTTTTATATCCATTGAAACAACTTTCCAGGCAAAGGTCTTACCAAAGCTTTCATCTCTAATTTTAATAAAAGCTGCGCAACTTTATAGGTGGGCATTTTACATCCAATAGCAATAGCATCTAAAACTACCTTGTCTTTATCTTTTAAAAAGTCAAAGAGTATTTTCTCTTGCTCATTCAAAGTTGTAAATAACTGTGGTGGGGGTTTTTGAATTTGGTCCAGATCCCATCCCAGTTGATATACTAAATCTGCAGCACTTGTGATGATACTCGCTTGATGGGTTTTAATAAGCATATTACACCCCTGGCTTTGGGAGTCTGTGGCCCTTCCTGGAACGGCAAAAACATCTCTAGAATAACTGTTGGCAATATCTGCCGTAACCAAACTGCCGCCTTTGGCTGCAGATTCAATAACGATGGTGGCCTGGCTCATCCCTGCGATAATTCTATTTCGTTTTAAAAAATTATTTCTAGAAAAGGTATCACTAGACCAAAACTCACTAACAAACCCCCCATTTTGTGCTACCTTAGGCATATACTTTTGATGTGCTTTTGGGTATATTCTATTCATGCCATGTGCCAAACAAGCAATGTTTTGTAATCCATTTGCAATGGCTGATTTGTGGGCACAAATATCTATTCCGTATGCAAATCCAGAAACAATAACTGGATTAAAGGGAGCAAGCTCAGCTACCAGCTTTTCACAAAATGAAATCCCGTAAGTAGTAATTTTTCTAGTTCCAACAATGCTTATTATTTTTTTGTTTTCAAGATCAATATTTCCTCTCTGAAAAAACAAAATAGGACCATCCATACAGTGTTTTAAATTTTCTGGATACCTAGCGTCTTTAAAATAGCGATAGGATATATTCTCAGAGGTTATAAAATGTAATTCCTCCCGTGCTAAATCTAATAGATTTTTTTGCTGTAGCTGTTTTACTTTAAAACCGCCAATGCCATGAATTTTTAGAAGATTTGATGGTTTTTCTTTAAAAATTCCTTCGGCAGAGCCTACGTGATGTAATAATTTTTTGGCAGAGGTATCTCCCAAATTTGGTGTGCGCTGCAGCGCTAATGTATATAGTAATTCAGTCTTAGAAAGCATAGTGTGCTATTTATAGAAGTAAACTTCTAGGGCTATGCTATTGTGGGGAGAATAAGCAATATACGTATTTTTTGGGTTGTTAATAAGTTGGTTGGAGGAGAAAAAAAATAAAACAAAAAAAAGGTATATTTGTTATATGCAACTCTCTCCTTACATAAAAGATTTACTATATCGGTATGAATGTGTGATCATTCCTGGCTTTGGTGCTTTTCTAGCAAATTACACCTCAGCAAGTATTAATGTAGATTCTAGCACGTTTTATCCTCCCGGTAAAACGATCTCTTTTAATAGGCAGCTGCAAACCAATGATGGTTTATTAGCAAATTATGTAGCCTCGGTAGAAGGCATCTCTTATGAGTTAGCATTACAAAAAATTAGAAACTTCACAGGTTCTTTATCACTTAAACTCTCTAAAGGTGAGCATGTAACCCTAGATACTATTGGTGATTTTTCTCTGACACCAGAAAACAAAATACAGTTTCTGCCCTGTGACACAGAAAACTTTAACATCACTTCTTTTGGCTTGTCTACTTTTGTTTCTTCAGAAATCTTAAGAGACCTACAAGAGTCCCAAGGGGTTGCACCGCAAAAAACTCCAATCAATGGAGCTCCAAATAAAAGTGTTGCGCCATTTATTAAATATGCAGCTATTGGCCTTATTGCACTTGCGGTTTCTGGGCTAACGGGTTTAAAAATATATGAAGGTAGTGTGCAAGAACATAATTTTGCCCAAAAGCAGAAAGCCAATTCTAAGCTGGAAAAACAAATTCAACAAGCTACTTTTAGTATCTCTAGCCCCTTACCAACCCTTGAGGTACCTGTTGTTAAACAAACAGGCAAATATCATGTAGTTGCAGGTGCTTTTAGAGTAAAAGAAAATGCAGAGAGAAAAGTGGCCCAGCTCCACAAAAAAGGATTTGCAGCCATAAATCTTGGGGTTAATAAATATGGTTTACACCAAGTTGTATATGCAAGTTATCAAAACAGACTGCTGGCCCTTAAAAACCTTCGCACTATTAAGGCTACACAAAATAATGACGCCTGGTTACTGGTCAAGGAAATAGCTTTGCACTAAACAACAATTAACCTTAATTGTAGACAATCTCTGCTGTTTTACTCTTTTGGTTTTATCTTTACCAAAAACAATACCCATGGAACCAAAGAACCCTAAAGATTCTTTTACAATCATCACAGACCTAGTACTGCCAAGTGAGACCAATCCTATTGGTAATATGTTTGGTGGAGAGCTCCTAGCGCGTATGGATCGTGCTGCGAGTATTGCCGCGAGAAGACATAGCCGCAGAATTGTAGTAACCGCCTCGGTAAACCATGTAGCATTCAACAAAATGATACCACTGGGAAGTGTGGTAACAGTTGAAGCAAAAGTCTCAAGAGCTTTTAAAAGTTCAATGGAAGTGTTTATGGACGTCTGGATAGAAGATCGCGAAAGCGGTATAAGAAGTAAGGCCAATGAAGGTATCTATACTTTTGTTGCAGTCAACGAGATGGGAAATCCAATGCCTGTTCCGCCAATTGTTCCAGAAACTCAAATAGAAAAGCAACGCTTTGATGCTGCCCTTAGAAGAAAACAACTAAGTCTATTGTTGGCTGGCAAAATAAACCCTCAAGATGCTACAGAGTTAAAAGCATTGTTTGAATAGTCGCACTTACATTTTATACACCCAATGGGCAGGGTTCATCTCTGTGTCGTTTTTATAGACCATAAACTTAATAACTGTTTCTTTTGTAACGGGATGTGTAAATACAGTTCCTATGGGGTCTTTTGTGGATACTTTATCTCCTTTTTTTACGCTTATAGTAGCCAAGTTATAATAAATAGTAATGTAATCACCGTGCTGTATCATGACCGCTTTATTTGCGTTTTTTAACTGTTGTATTTGAAGTATTTTTCCGTTAAAAACGGTGCGTGCCTGAGCGTTTGCATTGGTGGCAATTTCAACCCCATGAAAGGTTTGTGTTACGTTTGGAAACTGAGGGTGTTGCCTGGTTCCGTATTTATTGATGACAAGGCCTTGTTTAACGGGCCAAATTAATTTCCCTTTATTGTTTTTAAAATCTTTCGCAATAGCTGCTGCCTCAGGGGTCAAAGCAAATTTTGTGGCAGAGGCGGTAGTGGTTTTAGATTTTTCTTCTCTTGCCTTTTTATTTGCCGCAGCAATAGCATCACGAATCAACTTTTTTATCTGACCATTTATTTGGTTGGCCTTTTTTTGCTTGGTGCGTATTTGATTTGTAAAGGTACTTTCTTCTTTTTTCAAGGAGGCAATTAGGGTTTGTTGCAGCTCCCTCTCTTTTTTGAGTTTGGCTTTGGCTAGAGTGTTTTCTGAAATTAGTAGATCTTTATTCTTCCGCTGGGCAATCAAATCTGTATTTAATTGTTGTAACAATACGGTCTTTGTCTTAATGCTTTCTCCTTGTTTTTTTCTATGGTTTGCGTATTGTTTCATGTACTGGACACGTTTGTAGGCTTGCAAAAAATCTTCGCTAGACAATAAAAACAATACCCTGCTTTGTTGTGATTTACTTTTGTAAGATTTCTGCACCATAGCAGCATACTCCTCTTTTAGTTTTTGAAGCTCATTTCTCAACAATGAAATTTGAGTTAAATTTTCGTTGATTTTCCGTGTAAGCAAATTAGCCTGTTGATTGGTAACCCTTATAAGGTTTTGTTGTGCTTTAATACGCTGGTTTATATCCTCAACCTCAGTGAGCACTGTTTTTTTTACTCCGCGAGTTTTAAATAACAGGGTGTTAATTTTCTTAATGTCGTTTAAAATTCGCTCACGCTGCTGCTCCAATTGCTGTTGTTTGTTTCCAGGTTGAGCTATGGCGCTAAAGTTTGAAAGCCAAAGCACAGAGAAAACCAATATGTACAAACGTTTTTTCATTTATTTAAAAGATCTCTTAGTATAGCCCTTTGGAACCTTAAAAGGAAACCCTATCGATGCATTGAGATCTATTTTTTTATAGCGTATAAAAATACTTGTTTTTTCTAGCCCACTGGTTGCTAAAACGCCTAGTTGTGTAGGATAATAATCATCCTCAATTTTTTGATATGGACCATATTGAACGAGCAGTTTCTTTTGGGCTTGTGGTTGTGAAATTTGTTCCTGATAAACCATAAAGTTATCTGGATTTAACAACATAAACAACATATAATTAAGATTTTGTTTCTTGGGCGAGATCCGGTATTTTGAGGTTTGTGGGGTGCCAACAAGCACTGGGCTTATGTTCACTGTCTTGGGTCTTATATTTAAAATACTTTGACCCAATAGTAGCCTTTGCACTTGATCAAAGTTAATTTGTGTTCCAAGCAAATCACTTATAAGACTAAAATCTCCCTCAAAATATGAGTTGCCTATGGTTTCATATAATGTTACCTTCTCTGGGGTTAGTAAGATTTTTGAGAGAGTGACTCCCAAAATAGAGGCCTTGATCCAAATAACAGCATCTTTCTGTATTCTAAGACTTGTTGTAATGCTTTGAGACTGCTGTGGGGTTTGATATTTTACCTGCATTCTTGCTGCCAAGGTGTTGAACTCTTGAGAAGCTGCTTTATGTGCGTTTAAAAGCGCCTTAGCGCTCAAGTTTTTATCTGCAATCACAGACCCTTCAATAGACTTTATAGATCCGCAACCAAGGGTAAGAAATAAAAGAGCAACTAAAATAACGTGGATGGATTTCATAGGGCTAATTTGAATCTAGAATTGCTGCAGCTTTTTTGGTAAAATTTGCTGCTTTTAAGGTATTGCCCATTGCTGTGTGTGCGATGGCTAATTGCTCATAAAAGTCTTTCTCCAACTTCGCGTTGTCAAGCAAATAATCTAAGCCTAATGCTAAGGAATTGGCTGCGGCTTTATACAGTTTAAGATTATTGTTTGCTATACCGTTAAATAAATACAATACCGGCTGGGCTGGAAAAATCTCCAGTGATGCTTGGCTTGTTTTTTCTGCCATTTCAAAGCGGTTAAATTCTAATTGTAATAAAAGGGTGCTTTTAAGTAAGGTGAAATTATCTGGATCTACCTCAATCCCTTTTTGATAAAAACTAAGCGCAAGCTCTTTATCTCCCATGGATAGGTAGTAGGCGGCTATTTTCTCAAACACCTTACCGTTGTTATCTTTAGAGAACAGCTCCACAATATTTTCAAGCGCTACCTGATATTGGGGGTTTTGCTGCACAAAGGTTAAAAAATCTCCCAAGACTTTGTATTTGCTTTCTTTTTCTATCACCCTTGAAGTAAATACTTTTTTCATGGACGCCATGGCGCTTTGTGTGTTGCCTTGATCTAAGTAAAATTTATAAAGTGCTAAGTGCACTAGAGTGTTGTTTGGAAACTTGCTTTGCAACTCTAAAGCCGTTTGATATGCTTTTTTTGAATTGCCATTTTCACTATACAAATAAATGAGATTAAGGTATTCTCCTTCATTTGCAGGGTTTTTTTCACGTTTTTTTTCAGCATTGTTGATCGCTCCCAGGGTATTGCCCGTTTGTCTATAGATTTGCTTTCTTAGACCAGTTCTATAAATGCTCTCACCCCAAGATGTATCTAGTTCATCGAGAAGCAATAGCGCCTTTTGGTATTGTTTTGTTCTTTGATATAAATTCGCCAAATCTTCTTTATAATCTTGATCAAACACGATTAGCTTTTTTACCAACACAATCGCCTTGTTATACGCTCTTGTTAAGTAATAAAGATCATAGAGAATTTCTAAAACGTCTTGATTTTCGGGCTCTTGCCGCAGCACCTTTTGAAGGTTTATTTCTGCTTGATTGTATTGCTTGAGCTTTATTTGGTTTTTGGCAAACTCAAAAAACACAATAGCATCTGCTTGGAGATTTCCGCCAGTTTGTTTTTGAGCTTTTTCTAGAGCAGTAATTGCCAAGGCGTAGTTCTCTATTGATTTTTGTTTTAAAGCCTCATAAAAGCTTTCTAGAAAGGCGTCTGAAACCTCTTGAGGCTCCCCTAGAGCGGTTGCCGAGACTTCTTGGGCAACTATCAGTCTGGGAGTAAAAAAGGCTCCTAGAATGAGTAAAAACAGTAATATGCGTTTAAAATTAAATAGCAATAGATATAATTTGTTGCCCCCCTTTAGGCGGCGTTATTTTAATTGACAGTAGTCACCAATGCTAACGTTGTTGAAATTGCCATTAAAATGAGCATTGTTGCCTATCATTGCATTATCCAAAGACGCATTTTCTATAACGGTATTGGTTTGTATGATGCTGTTTTTTATAGTGCTATTTTCAATTACCGTGCCCTTCCCTATGGATACAAAAGGACCCACGGTACTATTTGTAAGTACCACATCCTCTCCTATAAAGCAAGGTTCTATAATAGTAGCGTTGTCTAATCTAGCTGTTTTTGATACTAAAGCAACACCATCTTGTTGCAAAAACCCTAGCATACGGCGGTTGGTTTGTACTGTAATTTCTTTATTGCCACAATCCATCCACTGCGTAACTGTGCCAGGCTTAAACACCTTTCCATTATCCATCATTCTTTTTATACCATCATTGATTTGGTATTCTCCGCCATTTATAATGTTATTATCAAGCACAAACTGAAGTTCTTTTTTAAGCATCCCTACCTCTTTAAAATAGTAAATCCCAATCACCGCTTGGTCACTAACAAAGTCCTGTGGTTTTTCTACCAGCTCTATGATCTCTTGCTTGTCGTTTAAATTTACAACTCCATATGCCTCTGGATTGTCTACTTTTTTTGTCCAGATTACGGCATCTGCCTCTTTGTCTAAATCAAAATCTGCTCTAATTAAAGTATCTGCATAAGCAATAACCGCCGGGCCACTTAGAGATGGTTCTGCGCACATAATAGCATGACCGGTTCCCTTTGGATCTAGTTGTCTGTAAATAGTTGGTGTAGCTCCTAAACTCACTGCCAGCTCTTTTAAGCTCTCAATTACATCTTCACCAAACCAAGCAGGATCTCCTAAAATGAAAGCTATCTCTTCTATTTCTGTATTTAAAACTCCTACTATATCTGCAACCAACCGGTGTACAATAGGTTTTCCTGCAACAGGTATTAAAGGCTTTGGCACGGTTAAACTATGCGGGCGAAGGCGGCTTCCGCGACCTGCCATTGGAACTATTATTTTCATCTATATTTTAATTTATTGCTGTTGTAATAAACAACGGCTAGGTTTGTTGTTTATTTTATTACTTAAGGCCTGTACTACCAAAGCCTCCTTCACCACGATGGGTGTCGCTTAATTGAGAGACTTGTTGCCACTGAGCCTGCTCATGCTTGGCAAGTACTAATTGAGCAATTCGGGCTCCATTTTCTACCTCAAAATCGTCATTGCTTAGATTTACTAAAATAACTCCAACTTCACCTCGGTAGTCTGCATCAATGGTTCCTGGGCTATTTAGTACCGTGACACCTTTTTTTATAGCAAGACCGCTTCTGGGTCTTACCTGAGCTTCTGTGCCTATTGGTAATTCTATAAATAATCCGGTTTTTATAATAGCCCGTTGCATTGGCTTTAAAACAACTGGCTGAGCTATATAGGCTCTAATATCCATCCCCGCACTAGCAATGGTCTCATAACTTGGCAGTGGATGGTTTGATTTGTTAATGATCTTTACAGTCATAAGGTGGTATTTATTGTGTACTTATCTAGGGCAATTAGCGCTATTTGCATTAGCATAAAATGACATGCTATTTTTTAATGATACGTTGTATTTCTTGGCGCTCCAAAAACAAAACTAGTAACAAAAATACCAATAATAATGCAGTTCCAATCCAAAGGTTTCTCTCAAAAACGTAGAATGATACTCCCGCAAAACCAATTGCAATAACAAGGTATATACCAATGCGTTTTACATCATAGGGAACCCGGTAGTATTTGCGCCCTAAAAAATAAGATAGAAACATCATGCCCCCATAAGCTGCAAGGGTTGCCACGGCGGCTCCCATATAGCTTATCTTAGGTATTAATATAAAGTTTAAACCAAGGGTTATACCGGCTCCAATTACAGAGATATAAGCGCCGTATTTTGTGCGATCAGTAACTTTGTACCACACAGACAAATTGTGATAAATCCCTAAACATAAATTAGCAAGTAATATAATTGGCACTATAGAAAGAGCTACCCAATAGGCCTCGTTTTTTATTAAAAGAGTTTTAAAAAAGTCTATGTACACAACAACAACAAGTAGAATAGCACTGCCGCAAATAGCATAGTATTTGGTAATTGCAGCATAGGTGTTTTTGGCATTTGCCTTATTGGCATGGTTAAAGAAAAAAGGCTCAATACCAAGTCTAAAGGCGGTAGCAAATAGCGTCATAAAAACGCCCAGTTTATAACATGCGGCATATACCCCTACCTCACTGGCAGCAATATCTGAAGGTAATAAATAATTGAGCAAAATTTTATCAAACGCTTCATTGACAGAAAAGGCAATGCCTGCAATGAGCACAGGAAATGAATACCTAATCATCTTTTTCCAGATAGAAACATTGAAATTAAATCCTATTTTAATGTACACGCCCAAAAGCATAACTAGAGTGGCACCACTTGCGATTACATTAGAAATAAAAACATACAAAACTGCATGATCTTGGGTATATAAAGAGTGCCAAAATGTATTGGGATTGTCAACAACAAGCAAGGGCAGGGCAAGTAAAAAAAACAAGTTACAACCTAAGTTTATACAAACATTTATGATTTTTATTAGCGCGTATTTTAGTGGTTTTTCGTTGGCTCTAAACCATACAAAAGGAATAATAACAAGTGCATCTAGCACTAAAATTAAGAGTGCGTAGCTAACAAATTGAGAGTCAAAACCAATGAGGCTTGACAATTGTTCTCGAAACAAAAAGGCTACTATAAAAAAAGAGAGAGATGAAATCCCTATAGAAACCAACGCTGTAGATTGAACCGTCTTTTTTTGGGAAGGGGCTTTATTTATAAACCTAAAAAAAGCGGTCTCCATCCCATAGCTTAATACTACATTGCCCAAAATAATATAAGACATCAGGGTAGCGTACAGACCAAAATCTGAGGGCTTTAGCACGCTGGTATACAAGGGCACTAGTACAATGGCCAAGGCGCGCGGCAAGACCGTTGCCAGACCGTAAATAAATGTTTGTTGAAATAGTTTTTTGAAAATACGCAATACCCTAAATGTTTACCAGCATAAAGGTAGCCAAATTAATTGTTGTGATACCCTACTGCCAACAACCTTTATACACCAACAATAAACTAAAAAAGTCTGTTGCGAAATACCGCAACAGACTTCTTAAATATATGCTGTGTTACTATTATCCAGCCAATGCCTCTGCACCACCAACAATTTCTAGAATTTCATTGGTAATAGCAGCTTGACGGGCCTTATTGTACTGCAGTTTTAAAGCATCTCTAAGCTCTGTGGCGTTATCTGTTGCTTTGTGCATGGCTGTCATTCTAGCTCCGTGCTCACTAGCAACACTATCTCTTATAGCTTTAAATAATTGTGTTTTTAAACTCTTTGGGATTAATCCTTCAACAATCTCTGGCTTTGTTGGCTCAAAAATATAATCTACCGCATTGGTAGTCTGAGTTTGCTCTGGCGGTAAAATTGGCAAAAACTGTTCTTTCATAACAATTTGCGTAGCAGCATTTTTAAAATGATTGTATACCAATACTATCTTATCATAAGTACCATCTGCAAATTTTTCCATTAGCATTTGAGCTATCTCTGACGAGGCTTTAAAGTTTAAATCATCAAAGATTGTGGCGTTAAAATCTATAACATCCCCGTCTTTACTGATGATATCGTTCCCTTTTTTACCAATGGTCACAAAATCAACCTGCTTGCCCGTATATGTCTCATCTTTAAGCGCCTTGCTTGCCTTTATAATATTGGTATTAAAAGCTCCTGCCAAGCCACGGTTTGAAGTAATGGCAACAACCAATACTTTGTTTACCTCACGCTGTTGCGCAAAACTACTTCCACTATCTGATTCTAGTGTTGCACTTAAGTTCTGTAATAACTCCGTTAATTTTTCAGAATATGGACGCATTGCTGTAATAGCGTCTTGCGCTTTTTTCAGTTTTGCTGCAGATACCATTTTCATGGCACTGGTGATTTGCATGGTTGATCCAACCGATGCTATTCTGTTTCTAATTTCTTTTAAGTTTGCCATTTTTTAAAGTTATTATTAATAACAGGTAGGCTTAATACTCTTTTACCCCCTTACAGGGGATAAAAGAATATAAAATTTATGCTCTGTATTTTGCAGATAAATCTGCAGCTACGCTGGTTAGGGTTGCGATTACCTCATCTGTTAATTTTCCAGATTTTAGTGTATCTAACATACCTCTATGTTGTGCATTTAAAAGCTCTATGTAATCTCTTTCAAACTCTTTTACTTTCTCTACAGGTACATCACGCAGTAAGTTCTTAGAACCGGCATAGATAATTGCAATTTGATCTTCTACCGTAAAAGGTGTGTTTTCATTTTGCTTTAAAATCTCTACGTTACGCTTTCCTTTTTCAATTACGTTTAATGTGGCAGCATCAAGATCTGAACCAAACTTGGCAAATGCCTCTAGCTCACGATACGCAGCTTGATCAAGCTTAAGAGTACCAGATACCTTCTTCATAGATTTAATCTGCGCATTACCCCCTACACGAGATACAGAAATACCTACATTAATAGCTGGACGTACTCCAGAATTAAATAAATCTCCATCCAAGAAGATTTGACCATCTGTAATAGAAATTACATTGGTTGGTATATAAGCAGATACATCTCCTGCTTGGGTTTCAATAATTGGTAGAGCAGTTAAAGAACCTCCTCCTTTTACAATCCCTTTTAATGATTCTGGAAGGTCATTCATCTCTGAAGCAATCTTGTCATCATTAATTACTTTGGCAGCACGCTCTAAAAGTCTTGAGTGCAAGAAAAATACATCTCCAGGGTATGCCTCACGTCCCGGTGGGCGACGAAGTAGTAATGATACCTCACGGTAGGCAACTGCTTGTTTTGATAAATCATCAAACACAATAAGTGCAGGACGACCTGTATCTCTAAAGTATTCTCCAATGGCAGCTCCTGCAAAAGGTGCATATACTTGCATTGGTGCTGGATCACTCGCGTTTGCAGCAACAATAGTTGTGTAAGCTAAGGCTCCTGCCTCATCTAATACCTTTGCAATATTGGCAACCGTTGAAGCCTTTTGTCCAATAGCTACATATATACAGTATACTGGCTGGCCAGCATCGTAAAATTCTTTTTGATTTAATATCGTGTCAATACAAACAGTAGATTTCCCTGTTTGACGGTCACCAATTACCAATTCACGCTGTCCTCTTCCTACTGGAATCATTGCATCAATTGACTTAATACCTGTTTGTAACGGCTCTGTTACAGGCTCACGATAGATCACCCCTGGCGCTTTACGCTCTAGTGGCATCTCATAAGTTTTACCCTCGATTGCTCCTTTACCATCTATAGGTTCCCCTAGTGTGTTTACAACACGACCAACAACACCCTCACCTACGTTAATCGAGGCAATACGTTGTGTGCGTTTTACGGTAGCTCCTTCAGAAACTCCTCTAGAGGGTCCTAGTAGTACAACCCCTACGTTATCTTCTTCAAGATTCAAAACAATACCTTCCATACCGTTTTCAAAGGCTACTAATTCACCGTATTGAACATTTGTAAGCCCGTACACACGTGCAATACCATCACCTACAGTTAATACAGTTCCTACCTCATCAAGTGAAGCACTTGCCTGAAATCCGGTAAGTTGTTGTTTTAAGATTGCTGAAACTTCAGCTGGTTTAACTTCTGCCATTTTTATTTAGATTTTACCCTTTCATCTGTAAGGGTGACTTCAGAAATTTTCTGAAGGCGTTAAAAAATTATAATGATTTACTAAATTCTCTTTTTAAACTTCCTAATTGGTTTGCAATACTTGCGTTGTATTGCAAATCTCCAACGCGGAGAATAAAACCACCAATGATACTCTCATCAATAGTATTGTCTATAGTGATGTTGTCACTACCAGTCATCTGTTTTACTTTTCCAAGCACAGTTTCCTGAATCTGTGGTGTAATAGCAACCGCTGTAATTACAGTAGCTACCTTTACTCCTTTTGAATTGTTATACAAATCAACATAGGCCTGTGCCACACCTCCCAAAAGGTTGATGCGTTTATTGCTGGTTAAAATTTGAATAAGACCCTTGGTTACATCACTGTTTGTTACAAACATTTTTAATAAAGCTTCTTTTTTATCTTCTGCTTTAACTACAGGGCTTTGTAATACAACACGCAGCTCTTTGCTACCCTCTAGGGTTGCTTGTATAGATTTCATATCACCAAAAACAACCTCACTGATATTGGTGTGGTTGGCTTGATCTAAAACTGCTTTTGCGTATCTTATGGCTGCTCTGCTACTCATCCTACTTGTTAGTTTACGTTTGCGTCTTTTAACATAGATTCAACCAACTCCAATTGCTTGTCTTTGTTTGATAGCTCACTTTTTACTATTTTTTCTGCTATAGATATTGATAGGCTTGAAACTGTTTGCTTTAACTCTGCAACAGCAGCTTTTTTCTCTGCCTCAATGGTTGCTTGAGCGCCGGCAATTGCTTTGCTTGCCTCTGCTTGAGCCTCATCCTTGGCCCCTGCAATCATACTTGCTTTAATCTGGCGAGCTTCTTTAAGCATCGTCTCACGCTCTGCTCTTGCCTCTTGCAACAACTTTTCGTTGTCTGCTTGCAGGTTTGCCATTTCTAGCTTTGCCTTTTGGGCAGCATCTAAGGCATCTTTAATACCTTGCTCACGCTCATTTACAGAATTTAAAATTGGTCCCCAAGCATATTTTTTCAGCAAAAAAAGCAATAGAATAAATACAACTGCTTGCCAAAAGAAAAGACCTACCGAAAATTCGTTTATTAATTTTTCCATTATTGTTATGTTTTGAAAGCCGTAAAAAACGCCTTTCTTAATGATCCTTTAAAGTTATAGAAACATATCGCTGTAACCAACCGTTACAGCAATATGTTGTCTTTTTTGATTATCCTGCGAAAATCGCTGCGAAACCAATACCTTCAATAAGCGCTGCTGCAATTAGCATAGCTGTTTGAATTTTTCCGTAAGCCTCTGGCTGACGTGCAATAGCTTCCATAGCTTTTCCACCAATCATACCGATACCGATACCGGCACCAATTACTGCTAAACCTGCTCCTATAATAGAAGGGATTGCTGGTGCTGCTTCTGCAGTAGTTTGAATTAACATTGGAACTGTCATAAAATATATATTTAAAGGTTAAAACTCAATTTTGACCCTTTTGCCTTTACAGCCAAGGGTATGTGATTATCTATAAATGCGCAATCTCTCCATCATGCTCCTCTGCGTGCTCGTGTGTTTCGCTTGCAAATCCAAAGTACAATGCAGCCAACATCGTGAAGATGTATGCCTGTAATAATGCTACTAGTATTTCAATTAATGAAATAGCAAATGCCAATCCAAAAGATAAGGTTCCGCCAATCCAGTTTTGGAAAATGTAAATTAGTCCTAGCAAACTCCCAAGTACAACGTGACCAGCCGTCATGTTAGCATACAGACGAATTAGAAGCGCGAAAGGCTTAATAAAGATTCCTAAAATTTCAATAGGAACTAAAATAATGTAGATGAAAATCTTTCCTGCCCAAGGCATACCATCTCCCAGTGGGTCAAAAATATGCTTCCAGTAATCTTTGGTTCCTGTGAAGGTGGTAATGATAAATACTATAAGTGCTAAGGCTGTTGTTACCGCAATATTTCCTGTAACATTTATTCCAAGTGGCGTGAGGCCAAACATATTCAAAAACCATATGAAGAAAAATACAGTTAATAAAAATGGCATGTATTTCTTGTACTTACCCTCCCCAATATTTGCAATAGCAATATCATCTCGGATATAAGTTATAATTGGTTCAAAAAATCTCCCCGCTCCAGAAGCGATGCCTGCATTTGCACCATAACTCTTAGCAAGAGATTTAAATAAAAAGAACATTAAAAAAGCGGTGATCAGTATCATAAAGACTCCCTTGGTGATAGAAAAGTCTAGTGGTGCTATATTGGTTGGATGATTGGAAGTGTCGTAAGTAATAGTTCCTTTAGCATCAGTCTTGTAGATTTTTGCATGCTCTATTTTGTAATAGTTGCCGTCTACCTGGGCAACAGTCTCCCCGTGATGAAACTTTGAGGAGGAAAATACTTTCAGGCCACCATCCCAAAGAATTATTGGTAAAGGAAACCCTACATGATGCTTCTGCTGAGTCACCTCATCTGTGTAAGAGAATAAACCAAAATCATGTGAATCCAAAAGGTGATGTGCGATATAATCTTTCACCTTCTGCTTTCTTTCGCTTCTAGTGTCTTCTGACGAAGCGCCCTGCTTTGTAGGGCTCTTAGCAGACATTGTAAATGTTGTTGCCAAAAGCAGAATTGAAAGTAATCTAACCAATGTTTTTCTTTGCATTTTGAGACAGTTTAAAGGCGTCCTTAAAATCGGGGCAAAAATACATCTAATCCCTAAAAAGAAAAAATTATTTTCTTTCTTTTTTTATTCTTGGTTTTTCTGGTGGTTTATAATCTTAGTTTTCTATCAATAAGACCGCTTGTTAAGCTCTCTTGAGAGAAAGAAAACCTCTAAGGCAAGACAGGTTGCGTAAGGCACAAAAAAAGCAGCAAACTCATTAGTTTGCATGCTAGAATCTGCGCTGTAATGGGGATAAAAAAGAATGAAAAATACTGCAAATTTTATGCCGCTGCCCAGGAGAAAAATAAAGGCTGTATTTGATGCTTTTTTAGTAAAATTTGATGCTACAAAATACAAGAGTGCAGCAGCGAGTAAATAATTTACTGAGTAGGATAAAATGATCCTGTTTTGAAAAAGAGGCGCTTCCAAATAATGCAATACCCCGATATGAATGATAAAAAAAAGCAGTAGTGTGGCAAGAAGATAGCCTAAAAAGCGAACACTTGAAGTTTTCATAAAGCCCGTTATTTGTTTAGCCTATTGGTTTGTTTTAAAACTCCATAAAGAGATAACCCCACACCACATAGCGTACAAATAATTAAATATAGATTACCCTCTGTATAGTTGGTGTCCAACCACTTGCCTAATTGCACAAAGAGATAAATTATCACGCCCATTTGTATGGCTATGGCAGAGAGGGCGGCCCATCTTTTAATGCCATTAATTGGCTTTTTTGACATGTCTTTAAGGTTAATTGAGTTGCTCTTCGGTATTTATGACCGGGCGCACAGAACTATCATAAACAGTGCTTTGGTTTGGTTTTTGCTGGGAAGGCTGTGCGGGCTGCATGCTACAAGTGGCATTAAAAATAGCTCCTGGCTCCACAGAAAGTTTTCCCACCAATACTTCGCCTTTAATATTGGCAGAACTTCGCAGAGTTAGTAGCTTAGATACATTAAGATTTCCTGTAAAGTTACCTGCTATGTCAGCATTTTCACAAGAAAGATTTCCTTTAACAACACCATTTTTTCCAAGCACTACCTTAGAGGGAGTTGTGACAGTTCCTTCCACAAAACCATCTATTCTGAAAAATCCATTGGAGGTAATGTCTCCACTAATGTGGGTTCCTTCATTGATTCTGTTTTGACTAGCTCCTGGTTCTGAGCCAGTAGTATTTGCGTTTTTTTTGTCTGAAAACATATCTTTAAGGATTTTGTTTTTTACTATTCCCTGCTTTTTTTTGACGTTTTAGCTTCTCAATAAGCGCCTTCTTTTTAAGCAGCTCTGGCGCTTTTTCACCCTTTGATTCTTTCACCTGTGTTTTCTTACCAACTGAGGGAGAACTGGCAGGTGCTTTGTTTGGATTTAATCTATAGGCCTCCAAATTCTTGTGTATTTGCACAATTTGGTAATTCTCTGAGGAGATTCCCACAAAGTCTTTGGTAATGGTTGCTATATTATTTCTTTTGGCCTCTTTAGAGGGGCTTGCAAAAACCTCTCCAAGGCCTTGTGCTCCTAATTTTGAATCTAACCCATGAACCACCACTAAAGTAGTTGAAGGATTGTAGTAATCTACAGAAACAAACATTTTTTCTTGGTAGTTGTAAAACTCAATAGCATCATTTAGTTGCTTTCTAATGTCCGAAATTTCAGCGTCTTCATTTTTATCAAAGGTATACACCAGTTTAAAATTTGTAGATTCATTGTCAGGAACAAACTGCTTAAACTCAAGCCTTGGAATGGTGGTAGAATACAACAGTTGTGCTTTCTTTCCCTGGGGTGAATTTGGATAGGTAAGAGACACAAAATTAAGTGCTTTTTTATAGGCCTGAAATCCATCTTGTCTGGCAATGGCCGTTGCTTTTAATAGCTCAAATTTTGGGACTATGTCAGTTCCGTTATACTGGGTAATGTATCCATCACTTTTTTTAATAACCTCACCATACTGCGATGCTTCAAATGCTTTGTAAAGGGCATTATATTTAGCCTCAGGACTCGAAGCATCAGAGGCCAGTTGAGCATTTGGATTTCTTAAAATTTCAGCATACCGAGAAGTGCTGTGATTGTTTAAAATGTCGTCTTTGTATTTTTGAGCGAATGCTTGATTTTCAAGCAGCCCATATATTTTATATAAATTATATTTTGCTGGTAACACCAATCGCTTTTGGGGAGTATAGGTTAATAATTTTTCCAACCTGTTGGTTGCTAGCCCATACTCTTTAAACTTCTCTTTGTATATAAGTCCTAATTGGTAGTATGCGAAATCTCGGTCTATTGTCAAGCTATCCAGTACTTTTGGGTCTGAGGGAAGTTGCGCTATATAACTTTGTGGATCAAACATTTCTAGCTCAGCAATGGGAGTTGTATCTATTACAATTTCTTGGTCTTGGTCAAAACCGTTTGATTTTTTCGATGACCTTCTCCAGTTATCTTCGAGTTTTCTGTCTCCCCATAATTTTCTAAACTCTACTTTCCCATAGGCAACAGTAGTGGGTGTGTAGAAATAAAACTTTCCGCTAGAGGGGCTTGGCCCACCTACAGATTTGCTTGAAAATTCTTTGTTGACAATTGCGGGACCTTTTTCTGAAAGTTTTGCAGCAGCTATAGAGTCTGCAATTGCCTTGGCCTTTAAATCATCAGTGTAGGCTGTAAAAAAAGCAAGCTTGTCACTATCACTCATTTTGGCAATGCGCAAAATACTATCATTAATTGAGGCTATATCCTCATACTTTATAACATCGTCTAAGTTTTCACGCTTCTTTTTAACACGACGCCACTTTTTTGAGTTTTCTACAAGGTTTGTAAGTGTACTGTCATAATAGGCTCCGGCTTGCTTGTACTCTGCTTTGTCAAAGTTCATTTCAGCTAAAGTTTGATAATTGATAGATTGCAAGGTTTGGTCTTCCTTGAAAGATTGTATAGATTTATTGTAATAAACAACAGCTAGGCTATCATTAGTTGTGTTTCTGTGGTAGTCTGCCAAGGCATTGTAAATCTTATCTAGAAACGGACGGTTTTCTCTATCTTTTTCCAAATCATGTAACAACTCTAGAAGCATTGCTTGATCTTCCTGAGCATAATTAAAGTTTTTCGTTTTTGCCATATGGGCATTGATCATATACACTCTAGATGTCTTCCTTTTAAAACCAATTACTTGATCAAAAGCGATGTTTGCGCTGTCCTTATAATTGAGTTTATTGTATAATTGCCCAGTAATAAAAGTAAAGCGCCCTTTAAGCTCATAATTGTTTTCAAACTGGGTGGCAATCTTCATGTAAGGTAGCGCCTGGGGGATAGAGTCTAGATTTATCATTGCCTGTGCCAGCATTGCATTGGCATCTGCCACCACGGCATCTGCTAGATTTTCTTCTTTAAGCATTTTTTGAAGATTCTCTATAGCATACTCTTCGTTTTTGAGTCTAATGTTGGTTTTAGCTTTCCATATTTTAGCATTGTTTACATTATTGCTCGTTGCAGATTTATTTAAAATGAAATTAAATGCATCCAAGGCAGGTATAAAACGGTTGTCATAATAACGCGCTTTTCCAAGGAGCATGTAGGCCTCATCTATTTGAGGGTTGTATTCTTTACCCCCGATATACATAGAATGTTTTTGTATCGCTTTTACTGCTTTTTCTTCTGCTGTATTAAAATTTGGATCTTTAGAATCTGTGTCAAACCCATCTAGATCAACAGCTTCAATGCGCTCAACAGGAAGAATTTGGTAGAAATCATCTCGGTAGGTTTGTGCGAGGGCTTCTTTTCCCTGTACAAAAGCATTGTTACCATTAAACAGGGTGTTATACTCTGTAGAAACTGCATGAAAACTTTTGTTTAAAAAAGTATCTTTTTTTCTTGAACACGCTGTTAAAGCGATTATAGCCAATAAAAAAAGAGAGGTATATTGTATGGGCTTCAAAATGTGTCTGTTTTGTTAGTTATAATAACTTAAAACGTTTGTTTTTAGTATCTAAAGAGGCAATAGAGTGGTAAAAATACGTTTCTTTTTGGTTTTTGGTTGAGATTTTACCTAAAAATGAGGTTTTAGCCACGATATACTAGACATTTTGATTGACAAATTTGTGCTATTTTTGTGCTATAAATTTATATACACAATGGAAGTTTTTAATTATCTCAATGGCCAAGGCGGTTTTATGATTTTAGCCTTTTTTGTAGTGCTTGTTGTATTATACAGAAAATATAAAAGCTATCGCTACTTTAAAGACATGAAAAAAGCTAGAAAAAATAAGCAAAAGTAACCTATATTTGCCCCATGAGTTCTATACGTATCACCAAGCAATTTTCTTTTGAAACTGGCCATGCTCTTTATGGGTATGACGGAAAATGTCGTAATGTTCACGGCCATAGTTACAAGCTCTCTGTAACGGTAATTGGTGAGCCAATTACAGATTCTTCTCATGTAAAGTTTGGAATGGTTATAGATTTTAGTGATCTCAAAAAGATTATTAAAGAAGAGATTGTAGATGTGTTTGATCATGCAACTGTGTTTAATAAAAATACGCCGCATGTAGAGCTTGCAAAAGAACTCAGTGACCGAGGACACAGTGTTCTTCTTGTAGATTACCAACCAACAAGTGAGATGATGGTGATTGATTTTGCCGAAAAAATAAAAAAACGCCTGCCAAAACAAACACAATTGTTCTCTCTAAGATTACAAGAAACTGCCACAAGTTATGCAGAGTGGTTTGCCGGTGATAATTAAAGATTGTCTTTTGCTGTGCTAGGCAACCTCTAATCTTTGGCTCAAGAGTGGCCATTGTTAAATTTCCAACTATATTTGAACTATGCAAATTCCTCCAGGAAAAAAAATATATTTCTCTAGCGACAATCATCTAGGCGCTCCTACATCTGAAGAGAGCCTCCCTAGAGAACAAAAATTTGTGCGCTGGTTAGACACCGTAAAAAAAGACGCAACTGCTATCTTTTTGCTTGGAGATTTGTTTGATTTTTGGTTTGAGTACAAAACAGTTGTACCAAAGGGTTTTGTTCGTGTATTGGGCAAACTAGCCGAAATTAGTGATAGTGGTATTCCTATTTACTTTTTTGTTGGAAACCATGACCTTTGGATGGGTGACTATTTTGAAAAAGAACTCAACATACCCACCTACAGAGATGTCAAAGAATTTACCTTCAATGACAAGGTTTTTCTCATTGGACATGGTGATGGAAAAGGTCCTGGAGACATGGGTTACAAACGAATGAAAAAGGTGTTTACAAATCCTGTTTTTAAATGGCTCTTTAGGTGGTTTCATCCAGAGTTAGGAATGCGTTTGGCGCAATACCTATCTGTAAAAAACAAACTTATCTCCGGAGATGATGATAAAATTTTTTTAGGAGATGAGCAAGAGTGGCTCGCACAATACGCAAAAAGAAAACTAGAAACAAAACACTACGACTACTTTATATTTGGCCACCGTCATTTAGCAATGAAAATAAAATTAAACGACACGAGCACCTATCACAACCTAGGAGATTGGATTACCCAATACACTTATGGTGTTTTTGATGGCCAGGAGTTTTCTTTGCAAAAGTTTGAAGCCACAGAAACTAACTAGGCTGTATATCTTTTATTCTTAATTGCAAACTCACTTGTCCTTGCCAGTGGTTTTCATCTATACAATACACTGCTTTAAAAGGAGTGTTTGTACATGCAATCTCTTTTTTATCTCCAAGCCCAAAACCAATTCCCACCATAGCATTTGAATTTACTTGTTTTACCGTAAGGCGTAAATGTGTTTTATCTGCCCCTACACATTTTCCATACCCTGTGTCTTTTAGGTTCTGGGTCATAAAAACTGGCTGTCTATTTCCGGGGCCAAAAGGCGCAAATTGTTTTAAAATTCTATGGAATTTTGGGGTAATGTCTGCCAACTCTATTTGGGCATCAATATGTATTTCTGGACTCAGTAGCTTTGGGTCTATGGTTTGAGAAACTACCTTTTCAAACTGGGCCTTAAAATCTGGATAGTCTTTTTCTTGAAGGGTAAGCCCCGCGGCATATTTATGGCCTCCAAACTGTTCAATATACTGGGCACAACCCTCTAAAGCATTGTACACATCAAATCCTTTTACAGAACGTGCAGAGGCTGCTAAGGTATCTCCGCTTTTTGTAAAAACAAGCGTTGGGCGATAGTACGTTTCTATTAACCTAGAGGCTACAATACCGATAACTCCTTTGTGCCAATTTTCTTTGTAAACAACCGTTGTGCTGTTTGTCTGATCATTGGCTTGAGTTATTTGCTCCAAAGCTTCTTTGGTGATTTGTTTATCTGCATCTTTTCTCTCTGCATTAAAGAGTTCTATTTCACTTGCCCATTGAGCGGCGCATTTAGGGTCTGTCTCTACAAGAAGGCTAACGGCATGATTTCCATGTTTCATCCTACCAGCTGCATTAATTCTTGGTGCAATAATAAAAACAACATCTGTAATGGTCAAGGTGCTTTTGTTAACCTGTTTTAATATGGCTTGGTATCCTACCCTAGGGTTGCTGTTAATCACCTGCAGGCCATAATGGGCCAACACTCTATTTTCTCCCGTAACAGGAACAATATCTGCGCCAATGGCAGTGGCAACAAGGTCTAAATACAATACTAAATCTTCTATGGTTTGCCCACGCTTAGCCCCGAGGGCTTGGATGAGTTTAAATCCCACACCACAACCACACAGCTCTTTATAAGGGTAGGGGCAGTCATCTCTTTTTGGGTCTAAAACCGCAACTGCTTTTGGAAGAGTAGCTCCAGGACGGTGATGGTCACAAATAATAAAATCAATCCCTTTTTTGTGTGCGTAAGCAACTTTTTCTATGGCTTTAATCCCGCAATCTAGGGCAATAATTAACGTGATATCATTGTCTTTAGCATAATCAATGCCCTTGTAAGAAACGCCGTATCCCTCTGCGTAGCGGTCTGGAATATAGGTAGCCACCTTTGGATAATACGTTTTTAAATAACTGCTCAGTAGCGCAACACTGGTGGTGCCGTCTACGTCATAATCTCCATAGACTAAAATATTTTCTTGAGCCTTAATAGCCTTTTGTATTCGCTTTACTGCAAGATCCATGTCTTGCATTAAAAAAGGGTCGTGCAGCTCCTCTAAACTAGGTCTAAAAAAACGCTTGGCTTGGTCAAAGGAGGTGATGCCTCTTTGCACCAAAAGAGAACTCAATAAAGGATCAATCCCAAGGGCTTGTGATAAATGGGTTACAGTTTCTAAATTTGGTTTTGGGGATAGGTTCCATCGCATAGTTTTGAAAATTACAAAAATATACAACCATACGCCCTATGTCTTTGAACTTATACCTTCAAATTCAAGAATTCTACCCTTTTTTATGCTCTTTAAATAGGACACCCACCCTTTGTGTTGAAAGCATAATAATCTTAGTAATGATTTTGTGAGCCTTTAGATATTTATATTTTTACGAGAAATAATAATCTTAAAAACACACCATGGCATTAGTAACTCCTTTATCCCCAGATCACGACAAGACCACAAAAGAACTTGCCGATTTTTTTAATGAAACACTAGGGTTTTGCCCAAATAGTGTGCTTACTATGCAAAGAAGACCTGCCATAAGCCAGGCTTTTATAAACCTCAACAAGGCAGTAATGGCCAACGATGGCCGTGTAAGCTCATCCCTAAAGCGAATGATTGCATGGGTGAGTAGTAACGCCACAGGATGCAGGTATTGCCAAGCACACGCTATAAGAGCCGCAGAACGCTACGGGGCAGAAAAAGAACAACTAGATAATATCTGGGACTACAGAACACACCAGGCTTTTAGCGAGGCTGAGCGAGCTGCGCTTGATTTTTCATTGCAAGCATCACAGGTTCCAAACCAAGTAGATGCCAAAATTAAAGAGCGGTTATACACCTACTGGGATGAGGGAGAAATCGTGGAAATGCTTGGGGTTATATCTTTGTTTGGGTATCTAAATCGTTGGAACGACTCTATGGGTACCTCTATTGAAAATGGCGCTGTAGAAAGCGGCAACCAATACCTATCAAAACACGGTTGGGAAAAAGGAAAACATCTCTAGTTTTAAAAAAGCTTACTTTTTTGCACCAACAATGAGCACTATTTCTCCTTTTGGAGGCTTTGCCTGAAAATGAGCTAATACCTCTAAAGCAGAACCTCTTATTGTCTGTTCGTGAAGCTTAGTGATTTCTCTTGATACAGATACAGGGCGGTCTTGGCCAAAATACTCGATAATTTGTGCTAAGGTTTTTAGTAGCTTGTGGGGTGACTCGTAAAAAATAATGGTGCGCGTTTCCAAAGACAGTAATTTTAATCTAGTTTGACGGCCTTTTTTTGGTGGTAAAAACCCTTCAAAAACAAATTTATCACAAGGTAAACCACTGTTTACAAGAGCCGGAACAAAGGCCGTGGCCCCTGGAAGGCAATCTACCTGGATACCTGCCTCCACACAGGCGCGTGTCAATAAAAATCCTGGATCACTAATGGCAGGGGTACCGGCGTCACTAATAAGGGCAACGCTTTGCCCGCTTTTAATACGCGATACAATAGCAGCGGTAGTTTTGTGCTCATTATGCATATGGTGAGAATGCATCTGGGTCGTAATTTCAAAATATTTTAATAGTTTCCCGCTGGTTCTTGTGTCCTCGGCTAGTATTAAATCAACCTCTTGCAATACCTCGAGAGCGCGAAAAGTAATATCTTTTAAATTCCCAATAGGTGTTGGTACTATATACAGTTTTGACATATCTACAATATAAAAAGGTATGGTTACATCCTTGAGAGCAATATAAGAATTCCTTCAATTAATAGGGGGTATTCTTGTCTTGGGTTTTTTAGGCCAAAGATTTTTACAATTTGGGAGATAATTTTTCTGATTTATCGTCTATGCTCTGTTTTTGTTTTTATAAATTTACCCAACCTAAGTTTAAAAAGGAAATTTTTTGTTTTCCTGTAATACCTGACTATGTTTTTAGAAAATACCGTAAATCAAGAAGAACAATTTGGCTGGATCGAGGTCATTAGTGGCTCTATGTTTTCTGGTAAGACTGAAGAACTAATTAGGCGTTTAAAACGAGCACAATTTGCACGTCAAAAAGTTGAAATTTTTAAGCCCTCTGTTGATACTCGATATGATGACCAGCAAGTCGTCTCTCATGATAAAAACCACATCCGGTCTACAGCAGTCCCTGCAGCAGCAAATATTCCTATTTTGGCAGATAACTGTGATGTAGTAGGGATAGATGAGGCTCAGTTTTTTGATGATGAAATTGTAAAGGTATGCAACGATCTTGCTAATCGCGGAGTGCGGGTTATTGTAGCTGGTTTAGACATGGATTTCAAAGGAAATCCTTTTGGGCCAATGCCAGCCCTGATGGCCACAGCAGAGTATGTCACTAAAGTGCATGCTGTTTGCCCTCGCACAGGCAACTTAGCCAATTATAGCTTTAGAAAATCTCAAAGTGATGCCTTGGTGCTTCTTGGAGAAACACAAGAGTATGAACCCCTGAGCCGTGCTGCTTTTTACAAAGCAAGATTAAAAGAAAAGCTACGCACTCTTGATGTAAAAGAGCCAGAGGAGATTTCTCCAAACAACAAATAAGCGCACCTATATACATGCCAAAAGCAACACAAACTATTTTAGAGATTGACCTTACTGCTTTGGGTCATAACTACCATTATATACAATCACAGCTCAAGGAAAATAGTCGTATTATGGCTGTTGTAAAAGCCTTTGGCTATGGATCACAAGACATTGTTATTGCTAAAGAGTTAGAGGCCTTAGGGGTTGCTTACTTTGCAGTTGCCTATGCTCAAGAAGGTGTGCGTCTTAGACAAGGCGGTGTCCAAACGCCTATTTTAGTGCTACATCCACAGGCAGTTAATTTTGATATTATACTTGATAATTGTCTTGAGCCTTGTATGTACAGCTTAAAAATACTTGAAGAATTTATTGCCTTTGCTGAGGGGAAAAAACAAAAAAAGTATCCTGTACACTTAAAGTTTAATACTGGTCTTAATAGATTAGGGTTCGCTAAAGGGAATCTCCAAGATATCTTTAGCGCTTTTGCTAATTCTACAGGAGTTAAAATTTGTTCTGTTTTTTCACACCTTGCAGCTAGCGAAGATTTAAAAGAACGTGCATTTACCTTACACCAATTGGATGCTTTTGCTGAAATTTCACAGGAAATAAAAAAAGTTTTAAAATACACTCCTTTTTTACACACCTTAAACACCTCAGGTATTTTAAATTACCCCCAAGCCCACTATGATATGGTTAGATGCGGCATAGGACTCTATGGCTATGGTAATGATGCCCAACAATCTTCTAAACTAAGGCCTGTAGTAACACTAAAAACTATTATTTCTCAAATTCATACTCTAGAGAAAGGAGACACCCTTGGGTACAACAGAGCTTTTACAGCACAAAAAAAAATCAAAACTGCCACCCTTCCCCTTGGTCATGCAGATGGAATTTCAAGAGCTTACGGAAACGGCGTGGGATGGGTTCAAATCAATGGGCAAAAAGCTCCTATCTGCGGAAATGTGTGTATGGATATGATCATGGTAGAAATAACAGATATTGATTGTAAAGAAGGTGATCAAGTGATTGTCTTTGGAGAGCAAGCAACCGCAGAAGATTTCTCACAGGCAATTGACACTATATCCTATGAAATTCTTACGGCAATCTCGCAACGTGTCAAGCGAGTTATTATTAGGACTTAGGGTGTTTTAATAAGCCGTTTTTTTATTTATTGACTTTAACAATTTCAATCAATAGTGTACCTTTAAAAAAAATAATTCCATGAAAATAGCAGTTATAGGTGCCACGGGCATGGTTGGCACAGTGATGCTTACACTTCTTGAGACTCGCAATTTCCCTGTTACAGAACTACTGCTTGTGGCTTCAGAAAAATCTGTAGGAAAAACACTTTTGTTTAAAGACAAAAGCCATAAAATAATTAATATTCAAGAGGCTTTAGAAGCTAAACCAGATATTGCCATTTTTTCTGCTGGAGGAGATACCTCTTTGAAATGGGCGCCAAGATTTGCGCAGGTTGGCACCACCGTTATAGACAACTCTTCTGTTTGGCGCATGGATCCTAGCAAAAAATTAATCGTTCCAGAAATCAACGCAAATACACTAACAAAACAAGATAAGATCATAGCCAACCCAAATTGTTCTACCATACAACTAGTTATGGCATTAGCACCACTACACCAAAAATACAAGATCAAACGGGTGGTTGTATCTACCTACCAATCTGTATCTGGGACGGGAGCGAAGGCTGTAAAACAAATGGAAAGTGAGGAAAAAAATATTGAGGCGCCCATGGCCTACCCGTATCAAATTCATAGAAATGTAATTCCACATTGTGATGTTTTTCAGGATAATGGATACACCAAAGAGGAAATGAAATTGGCCCTAGAGCCTCAAAAAATATTAAACGACCGTAGTTTCTCTATCACCGCGACGGCCGTGAGAGTTCCCACCTCTGGTGGTCATAGCGAGGCTGTAAATGTTTCATTTTTTAATGACTTCACGCTAGATAAGGTGCGCAGTATTATCAAACAAACTCCTGGAGTTACCCTCCAGGACAATCCAAAAACCAACACTTATCCTATGCCTATTTTAGCACACAATACAGATGCGGTTTTTGTGGGTAGGCTCCGCAGAGATTTTTCACAACAAAATACGCTCAACATGTGGATTGTAAGTGATAATTTAAGAAAAGGAGCCGCAACAAATGCTATTCAAATTGCTGAATATCTAATACTTAATAGTCTTGTTTAATGTCTTAAATGAGTTGGGAGCTCTTTGAAATTTACTAGCAAATAAAAGGTGACATATGTGTTAAATTTCTAATAATTGTCTCATTCACTGCTAGATAAACAAACATAACTAGTTATATTGTTTCCGGTATCGAATATAAAGCCTTATTTTTAGGCTTTTTTACAATTATGTCTTAGTAATGACAAAGAATTTATATTTAGTAATGTTAATGTTTGTAATCACATCATGTGGTTCAAGTGACGATACTGATATTTTTATCCCTCTAGAAATACAAACACAGGAAGATTTTGTACAAGTCTCTACCCTGCAAACAGTAAGTATTGCTATTTTCTCTAATGACACAAATATTCCGGCATCTGGACTGTTATCAATATCAACACCAAGCAATGGTGATGTTGTTATAAACAACAACAATACCCCTGAAGATGTTAGTGATGATGTTTTAGAATATGATCCTGCTTTAAACTTTGTGGGCACAGACACCCTACAGTACACTATTTGTCTTGAAGATGGAAGTAATTGCAAAACAGAAACAATTTCAATTGTTGTTTTTCAAGACAGCAATGTTACTCTAGATTTAGGCGCCTTTCCTTATGATACTTTATCTGAATATAATTTTTTCAATGGAGAATTGAAAGCAATCGATCCGGCTTATGGCGTACTGCCTTACAAACCTATTAGTGGTTTATTTACAGACTATGCTGTCAAAGAGCGGTTTGTTTGGGTGCCCGTTGGGCAAAAAGCCAGTTTTAATACAAGCAATACTTCTTTGAATTTCCCGGTAGGTAGCGCACTTATAAAAATGTTTTATTACAACAACACGCTCCCAACAAACACAACTAGAATTATTGAAACCAGAGTAATGGTGAAAACTCAAGATGGTTGGGACTTTGCTGAATATGTATGGAATGATGCTCAAACAGAAGCTTTTCTAGAAACTACAGATGATGGTCTTTACACAGAGGTTAACTGGTTGCAAGACGGTCAAGAAAAGTTTGTAAACTACAGGATTCCCGCAAAACAGCAATGTGTGATTTGCCATTCCAATGATTTTGAAACTCTTCCTCTTGGTATAAAGCCCCAAAACATAAATTCTTTGCTAACCTATGACGATGGGCCAAGCAATCAATTACAAAAACTTATTGATTTTGGATACCTTGAAGACGCACTTCCTGAAAGTATCTTAACAGTAGTAGACTGGACAGACGCTTCAAAATCTCTAGAGCAGAGAGCCAAATCTTACTTAGACATCAATTGTGCAAATTGCCACATAGATGGAGGACAGGGAGATTATAGAGCAATACGTCTTGGATATACAGATACTTTAAATAACGATGAAAATGTAGGTGTATGTGTAGATGCAGACACCCCAATTCCTGGACTAGAGGGTCAAAAACACATTGCACCCGGTGATCCAGAAAACTCAATTTTATATTATAGGATGTCTGTCACTGGAGACCAGGCCTATAAAATGCCTCAATTTGGGCAAAGTCTAGTTCATACAGAAGCCTTAGTGCTTATGGAAGACTGGATAAATTCTATTAACCAAACTTGTGATTAATTAAAACAATTATTATGAAAAAATTATTCTTTTTTACGTGTTTACTTGCAGCTGTTCAATACAATTTTGCCCAAGTAACTTTTACACCCCAATCTGCAGGTACAAATTACACAGATAGAGGATTTGTAGACATGAATGGGGACGGACTGGATGACATCCTTTCGGTTTCCAATTCTAATATTCAGGTTTTATATCAACAACAAGACGGCTCTTTTATTGAGTCTATTGTAAGCACAACATTTGCAGACAATTCTCCGTCTTGGAGTTTAGCTGCTGCAGATTATGACCGCAACGGACAAACAGATTTACTGTATGGAGGTGGTAATGGTGTTACTTTCATGAGAGCCAATGATGACGGAACGCAATATACAGAAATATCTGGTCCAGAATATGTGTTCTCACAACGCTCTAACTTTGTAGATATTAATAATGACGGACATCTAGATGCTTTTGTTTGTCATGATGTTGAGCCAAATGTTTTTTACATCAATGATGGAGAAGGAAACCTAGAATACTACCAGGGCAGTCTAGGAGATTACCCATCTGGCGGAAATTATGGATCTGTCTGGTTAGATTTTGATAACGATAGAGATGTGGATATGTTTATTGCAAAGTGTGGTGGAGAGTCAGAAAGAAGAGACAACGAAATGCACGTAAACAATGGAGATGGAAGTTTTACAGAAAGTGGGGCTTCTCTTAACCTAGAAGACGATATGCAAACCTGGTCAAGTGCTTGGGCAGATTATGATAACGATGGGGACCTTGACGGATGGGTTGGAGCTAGTACTTTTAATTCTGGATTTCACAGGCTTATGAGAAACAACGGAAATGGAACCTTTACAGATGTAATTAATGCTTCTGGACTTACAGGATTTAATGTTACAAGCATAGAAAATCAAACCTATGATTTTGACAATGATGGGAATGCTGATATTGTATCTGGTGGGGTAATTTTGTATGGGAATGGAGACCTTACCTTTACCATATCAAATACAAATATTGGTAATGGTGGTTTTGGAGATATCAACGAAGATGGATTCATAGATGCTATTTCTAATGGACAACTCATTATAAACAATACAAACAACAACAATTGGTTAAAAATCAATACCGTTGGTGTTGAGAGTAATGTTGGAGGTATTGGAGCAAGAGTAGAAATAACTACAGCTTCTGGCACTCAACTTAGAGAAGTAAGAAGTGGAGAAGGGTTTAGAAACATGAGTACCCTAAACACACATTTTGGTCTTGGCTTAGATCAGGAAATTGAAAGTGTTACAATTTACTGGCCATCAGGAATTATTGATGTTTTTGATGATTTAGAAATCAACACAACACACAGGCTTGTAGAGGGGGAAAGTGCTTTAAACACTGGAGATTTTTTAACAAATGACCTTTCTGTTTTCCCTGTACCAGCGATCAACAACCTGACGATCTCAAACATTGAGCAAATGGAAGATCCTATTTATACAATTTTTGACGTTACAGGTAGAAAAGTAATGCACGGAAGACTTCTAGTCAATACTATTGATGTTTCTCAATTAACTTCTGGACAATACATTCTTCGTTTAACACCACAAAGGTTTAGAAGGAACAACGTTAAGTCTGTGAAATTCACTAAAAGATAATTTTTTAATTCATAAGAAACACCATTGAGTCAATTCTCAATGGTGTTTTTATTTGTACCATGTTTAAACATTTATTATACATAGGATTCATTTCTTTTTTTATCATGGGCTGCTCTGATGATGATCAGATCGTAGCCATACAACCGGTGTCTCAAGTTTCTGTAGACTTACTTCAAGTTCCTTATCAAACACTCTCTGAGTATCGTTTCTTTGAAGAAACATTAAGCGAACTTACACCCACATTTGGGGTGCTTCCTTATGAGCCCATTAGTTCTCTGTTTTCAAACTACGCTAAGAAATCGCGTTTTATTTGGCTTCCTAACGGTACAATTGGCACCTACAATGGGGATGCCAATAATATAGAGTTGCCAGTTGGTAGTGTAATAATTAAAAACTTCTATTACGATAATGTACTCCCAGATAACTCTCGAGTAATTATTGAAACAAGGCTCATGATTCGGAAGGCAGAAGGTTGGACTTTTGCAGAATATTTCTGGAATGAACAGCAAACAGAAGCTTTTTTGGATGTGCAAGGAGATGGGGGCTTTAAGTATGTCTCTTGGATGGAAGATGGAGAGCAACGTGAAATAAATTACAGAATGCCCTCTGGCAGTGAGTGCTTCACCTGTCATAAAAGCAATACAACAAATGAGCCTATTGGTATAAAGCCTCAAAGCCTTAATAATACATTTAGCTTTGCAGATGGTATGCAAAACCAACTCCAAAAATGGATTGAAGTTGGATATCTTCAAGACAATTTACCCTCAAATATTATAACTGTTGTAGATTATACTGACACCTCACAGGATCTTGAAACTAGAGTGCGCTCATATGTAGATATAAATTGTGCCAGTTGCCATAGAGATGAAGGCCATTGTAATTACAGACCCATGAGGTTTGCCTTTAGCGAGAATAATTTATTAGAGAATCTAGGGCTTTGTGTCACTCCAGATCAACTTTTAGAAAATCTTTCTTCAGATCAAAAACTAATTAAACCAGGAGACCCAGAAAACTCTGTTATATACTACCGTCTCAACGTTACAGCAGAAGAAGAGCGTATGCCACTACTTGGTAGAACCATCATCCACAATGACGGAGTGGCTTTACTAAGAGACTGGATTAACTCTCTTGAGACTCCCTGTGACTAAGGCTTTTATATTAGTGTAAATACCGCATTTGCAAGTACTTGGCAATAGGGTATTTATTTTTTGTTATCTTTAAGTGACAATAACGCTAAACCAATCGCCATTATGAATTCAACTTTTACTACTATTTTACGCATATTACTAGGTGTTTCTTTACTAATATTTGGTGCAAATAAGTTTATTGCATTCATCCCTATTTTTGATATGGCGCCAGCGGCCGCAAACTTCATGGAGTCTTTAAATAGTACAGGCTATGTTTTATACGTAGTTGCATGTTTAGAGATTGTTATCGGAATCTTATTGTTGTTTAAAAAATGGGTTCCGTTTGCTCTTATTTTACTTGCCCCTATTGTTGTAAACATTTTATTGTTCCATCTTTTTTTAGACGTTTCAGGGGCATTGGTTGCTGTCTTTATGGTAACAATTACTGGAGTGCTCATTTACAAATACTGGAAATCTTACAGCTCTTTGTTTCAATAAAAACAAAAAAATACTGATGAAAATACAAGCAGGCCTTTTAATATTATTAGGCCTGTTTTTTTGTGTATTTTTATAAAAAATAAACTCATGAAAAGATCAATGCTCTTAACTTTTACTGCCCTAATTCTTGTAGGGTGTAACAGTAGTATTTCAAAAAACCAAACCAATTCTGTGACCTACCCTAGCACTAAAAAAGTTGACACAATTACTAATTATTTTGGAACCCAGGTTAAAGACCCCTACAGATGGCTTGAGGATGATATGAGTCAACAAACGGCTCAGTGGGTTGAAAATCAAAACCAAACTACCTTTGGTTATCTAGATAATATTCCTTTTAGAGAAGCGCTAAAACAGCGCCT
>CAJWXC010000002.1 GCA_913048215.1 uncultured Flavobacteriaceae bacterium
CCAATGCCACTTTAAACATGGGTACCTCTTCACTTTCGTTCTTAGTCTTTTTAAAGACCAGTTGCCCAGCATCATCCAAATCTGTAACAATATTTAGAATATAGTTTGAGATACGCTCCATACCTTCATAGTTTAGTTTCTCTGGGTCATCACCTGGCTTGTGGTAATCTGCGTGTTGTCCTGTGAAAAAATGTAACACTGGGATATCTGCTAGATAAAAAGAGGTGTGGTCACTGGGGCCAACACCACTTTGATGCTCATTAATTGTTAAGCCCTGATCGTTGTTGGCAAACAAGGTTTGTTTAAAAAGTGAAGAAGTACCCACGCCATATACTGCAAGAGTCTGTTCTTTATTAAGCCTACCTACCATATCCATGTTTATCATGTAGCTAACCTTTTTGGTATCAATGGTTGGTGTTTTTACAAAATAATTAGATCCAAGCAGACCCATTTCCTCACCAGAAAATGCCATAAACAGATAGTTGTTTTTGGTTATTGTAGGAGATTGATTTTTCAAGGTATTGGCTAAAGCTAGTAGTATCGCAACACCACTTGCATTGTCATCTGCGCCGTTGTGGATAGCGGGTTTTTCTCTATCTAAAGAGCCCTCACCACCCATACCTAAATGATCATAATGGGCGCCAATAATTACGGTAGTTGAGGCTTTGTTGTCTATATATCCAATGACATTAGTGCCCGTAACAGAACCATCTTCTTGCATGTTTGTAAATTCTGACTGCTCATGAGGATTTGCACTTGGGGTAAATGAAAAGGTTTGGGTAAAGTTTCCTTCACTTCCCTTTGGAGTCAATCCAATTGCAGAAAAACGTTCTGTAATGTATGCTGCAGCAAGTAACTCTCCAGGGGTACCTGTTTGCCTGCCTCCCATTTTATCTGCAGCCAAAACAGCCACATCTTGTTTTATGGTTACTTTTTTAATTGGAGTTTGCTGGCAAGAAACCACAAAGAGCACCATCAATCCTATTATAACTAAACGCATATCCTTATTTTTGTACAAAATTACTGAAATATGAGATACCTAACTACCCTAGCCATTTTTTGTTTTCTACTTTCTTGTAAAAACAACACCCAAGAAAAAACAGAAGTCTTAACACAGACTACCACAATAGTAAACAAAAAGCTAAGCCTAACAGGTGGTGTTCGGGAAACAGTGTTAGACCCCATAACACAAGACACGCTTATATATCCAGAAGAAATTCATCTTAAAAACATACGTCAAGTAACCTTTGGTGGAGATAACGCAGAAGCCTATTGGAGCTTTGATGACAAACAATTGGTTTTTCAATCTAATTTTAAAGATTGGGATGTAGCATGTGACCAAATGTTTTTAATGGATGCAACCCAAACATTTAAAGATACCAAACCTCCAATGATCTCAACTGGTATGGGAAGAACTACCTGCGCTTATTTCTTACCAGACAATAAACATTATGTCTATGGAAGCACCCACCTTGTTGATGAAAATTGTCCAGAGGTCCCGCTCAGAAAAAATGGAAATTATGTGTGGCCAGTGTATGATAGCTTTGACATTTTTGTGGCAGATTTACAAGGTAATATCACAGCACAGCTAACCACAGAACCAGGTTATGATGCAGAGGCCACGGTGTCTCCAATGGGAGATAAAATTGTATTTACCTCAACCCGTAGTGGTGATCTTGAACTCTATACCATGAATATTGATGGTAGCGATGTAAAGCAAATCACGGATGAATTGGGTTATGATGGAGGGGCATTTTTCTCACCAGATGGAACTAAATTAATATTTAGATCTTCACGACCCAAAACTCCCTCTGAAATTAAAAAATACAAAGACCTTCTGGCAGAAGGGCTTGTAGAGCCTGTAGACATGGAATTATATATTTGTGATGCAGATGGTAGTAATTTAAAACAACTCACCAATTTAGGTAATGCGAACTGGAGTCCGTTTTTTCATCCAAGTGGAAAGAAAATTTTATTTAGTAGCAACCACGAGGCAGAACGAGGGTTCCCTTTTAACTTGTATTTAATAGATTTAGACGGCAAAAACCTAGAGCGTGTGACCCATGGAGAAACATTTGATGCCTTTCCTGTTTTTAGCAATGATGGTAGATATTTAGCTTTCTCATCTAATAGAAATAATGGAGGCGGCAGAGATACCAACCTATTTATTGCACAGTGGCAAGATTAATAAAAGACTCTACCGGACCTAATGTAATTCAATACAAATAATCAAACATCTACTCCCATACAAACCGCTTCTAATCCCTAGTATTGGGAGCATTTTTCTGTATTTTCTGTTTGGTTATTTTCTAGAACGAAGTGATTTTTTAAACCTACTACTTTTATATACTGGGTTGTTTTATGGGGCTTGGAGAGTCATTGAATTTACAAAATTCAATTTTTGGATATGTGCACTCCTTGGCATTACAGTAAGAGTGTTATTCTTGCCTGCCATCCCAAACCTTTCTCAAGACTTTTATCGATTTATTTGGGACGGGAGACTTCTTATTTTGGGTATAAATCCCTATGTGTTCACACCAGGGCAACTAGCAAATGGCTCTCAAATAGCCCAAGATTTAATTTCTTTAGATACAATCCCAAATGCCAAGGCTCTTATTCAAGGTATGGGGAATCTTAATGCGAGCCACTACAGTAACTACCCACCAATAAATCAATTGTGTTTTGCCTTAGCAGCCCTGTTTGCAAAAAACTCAATCCTTGGATCTGTAATTGGGCTGCGGATACTTATTATTGGGGCAGATATAGGCATATTATATTTCGGTAAAAAACTACTAGAGAGGCTCAAGATGCCTGTAAAAAATATCTTTTGGTATTTCTTAAACCCATTTATTATCATAGAACTAACTGGAAACTTGCACTTTGAAGCAGTAATGCTCTTTTTTGTTATTTGGTCATTATATCTGCTAGATACAAAAAGATGGGTGCTGGCGGCAATAACACTTGGAATTTCTATCTCTGTAAAGTTAGTACCCTTACTCTTTCTACCGCTTTTTTACAAATATCTAGTTCCAAAGGGACTTTTTGGTAAAGGGTTTTGGAAAATGAAAAAATTTTATTGGATCACACTTGCAACTATAGTACTTTGTTTTGCACCCTTTGTATCAAAGACCTTTATTACCAATTTTAGTGCTACTATTGGTTTGTGGTTTCAAAGTTTTGAATTTAATGCAAGTGTCTATTATATCATACGTTGGATTGGATTTCAAACCATAGGTTGGAATATCATAGCAACCGTTGGGCTCATTTTACCAATAGTGGTTTTTATTTGTGTTGTGCTGCTTTCTTTATTTAGAAAATACAATACTACACAAAACCTAATAATTGGTATGTTACTGGCAGTATCAATATACTTTTTATTGGCTACAACGGTACACCCTTGGTATATAGCTACCCCATTGTTACTTTGTGTATTTACAAACTATCGGTATGCGGTACTTTGGAGCTTTATGATTTGTTTTAGTTACAGCGCCTATAGGCCAGAGGGATTTGAAGAGAACCTATTACTGGTAGCCATACAATACAGTGTGGTAATCTGTGTAGCTCTTTGGGAGCTTTTGATAAAAAAACTCCCTAAAAAGGGAGTTGTGATTTAATTAAAAATATATTTTCTTGGCCTTTAGAGCATAGAGAAAAGTTCTAATTCTTCTTTAGTAAGTGTTTTCCAGCGTCCTCTTGGAAGATCTTTTTTGGTTAAATGTGCCAAAGTTACACAGTCTAAACGCAAAATGTTATACCCTAAATGATCAAATATTTCACGAATCACACTATTACCCATGTGTTTGATTTTTAAACCAATTTCCTTTTTTGGTTTGTTGTCTACGTAACTTATTTCTTCGATTTGTATTTTCTTTTGTCCTATTTGTATTCCATCAGAAATCTCCTTTAAATCTGAAGCTTTTAGGTTCTTATCTAACTCTACATGAAACAATCGTTCCATTCCCTTTTTACTGAGTTTTTCTTTGAGTTTATCATCATTGGTAAAAAATAAGAGCCCCGTAGCGTTTCTACCCAACCTACCAATAGGAGTAATACGCCCAGAAGAAGCATTAGCCACTAAATCCATAACAGTATTGCCTTTGCTTTCACTTGTAGTGGTGGCAAAGCCTTTAGGCTTGTTTAATAGCACATAAGACATCGGTTCGGGATTTAGACGACGACCATCAAAGCGTACATCATCTTCAAGTTTTACCTTGTACCCCATTTCATTAATAATCTTACCATTTACAGTAACTAGCCCAGTAGCTATATAGGTGTCTGCCTCTCTGCGAGAACAAATACCACTGTTAGATATATATTTATTTAATCGTATACCATCAACAACAACGTGTTTTTTGGTAGCTGATTTTGGTGCAACAACCTTTGGCTTTACATCACCTGCTCTAGATTTTCCAACCCGTGGCTTAGACACTGCATTGCGATCATTGCTTTTAAACTTTGTGTTTTTACCGTGCCCTTTGCTGGCTCCTTTTGTTTTGTTATCGTTTCTGCTCATGATGTAAATTTCTGGAATCCAGGTGATTTAAATTGGGCGCAAAGATACGCTTTAATTTACTAATTTCATGGATTCCTTGTTGGGCAATAATTGAAACAAAAATGACGCTAAAAAGTGAAGCTAACAGGGTCTTACGCTATAACTGCTTTTTAGAATCAACAAGACTAATGGTAGATTGCCGCTCAGTGTTTATTCTTAATTTGGTAACATCTGGCCGAGAGTAATGTCCAACTGGATCAAAATTTTGGCGTTCTTGATACACTTTGTTAAAATCAAGGGTATGGTAGATATTTCCATCTGTGTGGGTATCTGGCTCTAAAATCCACTGGCCATCTGGCCCAGCAATACAGCTACCTCCATTTGCCAATATATCTGGGCAATTTTCTGTAATTTTTGAATAATGAGGAGTCTGTAAAGGAAAATCACTTTTAGACATCAAAGCAGACACAGAAAGCACGTAACTACGAGACTCTCTTGCTATAAATCTAGTGATATCTTTGGTATTATGATCACTTCCTGGCCAAACAGCAACGTGCAGATTCTCTCCTTGCCCATATAAAGCCGCTCTTGGTAATGGCATCCAATTTTCCCAACAGTTTAGCCCGCCAACGGTAAATTGCTTCAAAGAGTGTACTTGTAAGCCATTTCCATCTCCGGGGGCCCATGCCAAACGTTCATCGTAGGTGGGTTGTAATTTACGGTGTACAGATTGAATTTCTCCCTGTTGATTAACATACACCAAAGAGGCGTAAACACTATGGCCACCTCTATCTAGTGGGCGTTCAATAATACCCAAATAAATTGCAATATGGTGTTTTTTTGCCAAAGCGCAAATGTGATTTAAATCACCATTTTCTATTGTGATGGAATTATGAAGATAATGGGCATAAAGCTCTTTATTTAAGGAAGTGTTCCAGTGGGCACCGTCTGCCAAGGCAAGCCAAAATGGGTAGCCAGGCAATACACCCTCACCAAAAATAATAAGTTCTGTGTTACGATCTGCCGCTTGTTGTATTTGGAAATATATTTTTTGCAGCGTAGCCTCTTTGTCCAACCATACAGGGGCAATTTGAGATAAAGCTACATTGAGTAAATTTTGTTTTTCCATGCTACTAAGTTAGTAATTTTATTACATCAAGAGCAAACAAAGTAACTTAAAAAACCCTGCTCAATACCAGGTGTACATCTATCAAAACAATACTAAAGACCCCTATCACAATGATTAATTTCAACATATTATGTAATGTAAGAAAGTGGTTTCTTTTACTAGATTTCCAGAGAATAATATCAAAAAATATCAGTGCTATAATACTACCGTAAAAATAATAATCCATATATCCTATTGAAAAATAAAGCAGTAATAATACCACAGGAATTAACGTGGCAATACTCAGGGCGGTAAGCATTGTTTTGGAAACAATCACTCCATATACAACCGGAATGGTTTTGTAATTTTGAGCCAGATCACCTTTGATATTCTCTAAATCTTTGGTAAGCTCTTTCATGGCAATGAGTAAAAACAAGAAGGTGGCATGAACAAAAATTACATTGTTAAAATTCTGATAGTAAATAAACACTGCAAAAAAGGGAATAACCGCTAAAATGGCAGCGGTTAGGTTTCCTATAAATAAAAACTTCTTGAGTTTGTGAGAATAAAACCAAATGGCAAAAATGTATATCAAGAAAAATAGTACCGCCCTAAAAGAAACATAGCTTGCAAAGACAAGTGAAAGACAATTCAAAATAAAATACCCAGACAACTTCGTGTTTTGGCTCACTAACCTATCCAAAACTGTTTTAGTTGGCCTATTGATAAGATCTTTATCACTGTCATAAAAACTGTTAATAATGTAACCAGCGGCAATTGCTGCAGCAGAGGATAAAACTAACATCAGCACATTGACATCAAAAAGAATATCACCAAGAGGTAACTCTGGTGCCAAGATATAAATTGAAGTTAGGTACTGGGCTAGAATAATGACCAGGATATTATACCCTCTAACTACAGAGAACAAGCTAAAAAACTTTAACATGATGTGTTTTTGTTTTCTGCTTAACATAAAAATGTAATGAATTGAGCGTTATCTAGAAGTTATAAACCACTTCTAAGGTATGTCCCTTAAGTGCTTTTCTTGCCTTGTCAATGTCTTGGGTAAAACCAAGCATGTAACCTCCGCCGCCTGAGCCGCATAATTTTAAATAGTAAGCATTGGTTTCAATTCCTTTTTTCCAGAGTGATTGAAATGCCTTAGGAATCATTGGTTTAAAATTATCCAACACTATTTTGGAGAGTTGCTTCACATTAGAGAAAAGAGAATTTACATCTCCTTTTAAAAAATCATGTACGCAAGCATCTGTATGCTTTACAAATTGATTTTTTAACATATTTCTAAAGCCCTCTTGTTTCATTTTTTCCATGAAGATATGTACCATAGGAGCTGTTTCTCCAACAATACCAGTGTCTAACAAAAACACCGCGCCTTTACCATCAATTGTCTGAGAGGGTATATTTGCGCTTTCTATATCCTCGGTGCTATTGATAAGTATCGGCAAACTTAAATAACTATTTAATGGATCAAGACCAGAAGATTTACCATGAAAGAAAGATTCCATAGAAGCAAATATTTTCTTTAATGTCAGTAACTTTTCACGAGTTAAATTTTCAAGTACGGTGATTTTATGTGTGGCATATTTATCATAAATAGCTGCAACTAGTGCGCCGCTACTTCCAACACCATATCCCTGAGGGATACTACTATCAAAATACATCCCCTGATTTATATCATTTTGTAATGCCTCTATATTAAAGGCAACAAGCGCGGGGTTGTCTTGTTGAAGCTGTTTTAAATACCCAGCAAAATGATGTAGACTCTCGTTGGAACTTTTAGTAAGATCTGTTGCTTGAGAATCTGTCTTTAAAGCACCTTTAAAAAAATTGTAAGGGATAGAAAGTCCTTTTGAATCTTTGATAATACCATACTCTCCGAAGAGTAATATTTTTGAATAAAAAAGAGGACCTTTCATAAAATAATTTGATTATACCATTAAAGGTACATAATAAATACAAATATACTCTAAAAGAGTAAATATACTGTTACGGAAATATTAAAAACAAGACCAAAAATATACTATAGTAATTGGGTTACAACTTGTAAAAACATTAAATGGCAGAGGCTCCAAAACCTACAACATCATCAATGTAAGTACCGTCTTTACAATACTTAGACAACTCGTTTTTGATAAACTGCTGCACTTGCTTTTTTTCACTTGAGGGATATAATACATGCACATTAGCACCAGCATCTAAGGTAAAACAGACCTTACTGTGTGTTGTTTTTCTGAAATTCCAGATACTATCAATAATCTCCAAGGTATTTGGTTTCATTAAGATGAAATATGGAGAACTGGCCATCATCATGGCATGTAACTGCAGCGCTTCACTCTCTACAAGGGCTATAAAAGAATCTAAATCTCCAGATTCGAAAATAGGAATAAGTTCTTGTAAATTACTATTTGCTTTCTCAAAACGTTGGGTGGCATAAGGATTATTGTGCATTAAGTCATGTCCCACCGTGCTACTTACTTGCTTCTGTGCTTTGTCTACCAATAAAATCGTATCATGATAATTACTGAAATTTTCATGAACTTTATATGGATATGGTGTTCCAAAAAGATTACTACTACCCTCTATCTTTGGGTGTGCACCCCATACAACTAGAGGGCCATTGATACTCCTAGCAGCACTTCCAGAACCTAAACGGGCGAGAAAAGATGCTTTTTGTAACTGGTAGGAGTTGTTTTGAAGTAGGTTATTTTTATCGTTGTATAATTGACACTCTAAGGCTACAAGACACATTGCAAGGGCGCTCATTCCACTGGCAGAACTAGCAATACCACTACTGTGGGGAAATGTATTTTGTGTTTTAATAACAAAACGGTACTCATTAATAAAAGGAAGATACTGCTCTACGCGTTGAAAAAATTTATGGATTTTTGGTTCAAAACCTTCCTCCCTGACTCCATCTAGATATACCTCAAAATCATAACCGCCCTTATTCTTTTTTTCAAAATGCAAGGTAGTTTCACTTTTACACCTACTAAGTGTGAAACTTACAGAAGCATTTTGAGGAAGTTGCTCGCCGTATTTCCCCCAATATTTTACTAGTGCAATGTTACTAGGTGATTGATATGACACACTTGCATTTTTTGCTATTTCTGTATAAGGTGATGGAATGAAATCTTGAATGGTCATATAGGGGCCGTGTATTAATGGGCGAATGTTTAAACGGTAAAGATACGCAAATAGCTTTCTTTTAAAAATGAAGAAATAGCACTATTTGTTTACTGGTTTAACTCTTCAGAGATTGCTTTGGAGACAATATAGGCACTCGTCCAAGCATTTTGAAAATTAAACCCTCCAGTAATGGCATCAACATTAATTACCTCTCCAGCAAAATATAAATTATTGTGAATTTTACTCTCAAAGGTTTTAAAGTTAATCTCCTGTAATGCAACTCCTCCTGCAGTTACAAATTCTTCTTTAAAGGTGCTTTTTCCAGAAACCTCAAAATAAGATTGTGTGAGTTGCTGGGCAAGGTTTTTAAGTTTGTTTTTAGGTATATCTGCCCAAATCTCTACAGGAGTAATACCACTTGTTTTCACAATGCTTTGCCACAAGCGCCTAGGAATATTAAATTGAGGATATTTGGCAATGGTTTGTTTTGGATGCTTTGTTTTAAGCTTTACTAAGTCCAGCAAAACATCTTCTTGAGCTTGGTCTACCAACCAATTTACAACAATTGTAAATGTATAACTTAAGGCTTCTAAAATCCTTGCTCCCCAGGCAGAAAGCTTTAAGATTGCTGGCCCACTCATACCCCAATGTGTTATAAGCAAAGGACCTTCGCTTTGCAGGACAACCTTGCCCTTTTGATCTATTACTTGTATACCAACCTGGGAGGATACCCCAGGAAGATCTAAAATTCTTTGATCCTTAATATTGAAGGTAAATAAAGAAGCAACAGGAGCAACAATGGTATGTGATAAAGCCCTGAGAATATTCCATATTTTTGGATTAGAGCCTGTAGCAATAACTATCTTTTTGGCCAGAAGTATTTTACTGGTTGTTGTAAGGCTCCAACTATCCTGTAGGTTATGAATTTCTTTGACAGGGTGTTCTTTTAAAAGAGAAATACCCAAAGTAGCTATTTGGTCTAAAAAACAATCTATTATAGTTTGTGATGTATTTGAAACCGGAAACATTCTACCATCTTCCTCCATTTTGATAGAAACACCTCTCTCTTCAAACCAAGCTAGGGTGTCACCAGTCATAAAAGTATGGAAAGGGCCCAATAATTCTTTTTCTCCTCTTGGGTAATTTCTAGAAAGCTCCCTTGGTACAAACTCTGCGTGGGTAACATTACATCTACCACCACCAGAAATTTTAACCTTCGTAAGAACTTGACTTCCTCTCTCTAGTATTGCAATTTTGAGCTTTGGAGCTTTTGTTTTAAGGTTGATTGCTGCAAAAAACCCTGCCGCGCCACCACCAATTATTATAACATCATATGTATTAGTATCCACGAGCTAAAAATACGTATAATTGATTTGATTTAGTGAGCCTTAGCCAATGAGAAACCAAATAAAAAGAAAAATAAAATAAGACAACAAACCCTTTATAAAGAAATAAAATCTTTTAGGTAATAAGGTTCAAAATAAGCAACATCTTGAATCTCATTTTGAGAGAATTTAAGTGTGGCAATCTGTGCCATTTGAGAGGCAGAAGGTAGTGCCTCTTTAATAAAAACTGCATTTTGGTGGGTACATACGGCTTCAAATTTCTCTACACCATCACCAATAAATGTTACCTTGCCCTTTTCAAGGAAAGTGTTAAAAGAATCTTGTGTTATAATTTGGGCCTGTATTTCTCTAATAGAGTCCATCCCAGAAGAAAAAACAGCACTATACACCTCCATTCTTCTTGCATCCAGCATGGGTACTACCACAGATCCAGTGACCTGTCTTGCCAATGACTCTAGAGTAGAAATAGCAAGCAAAGGAATCTCAAGGGCGTAACAAAGTCCTTTTGCAGCAGAAACACCAATTCTAAGGCCCGTATAAGATCCGGGGCCTTTGCTTACAGCTATGGCGTCCAAATCATTTTTAGAAACATTGGCCTCTACTAAAACCTGTAAAATATACCCTTGTAATTTTTCTGCGTGAGAAAATCGCTTCTCGGGCTTGTTTTTTGGATTATCTTCCTGTAAAGCAACAACCTTTCCATTTACACTCAGGGCTACAGAACAATTTTTGGTGGCCGTTTCTATGCAAAGTATGGTTGCCATTAGTCTTGCTGCTGTTCTTGTTTGATAGCTATCAAATCATCGCACTTCAATGATTTTGTAACCGTATTGTAGGGTCCAGTAATTACTTGGTCTCCTTGAGAGAGTCCAGTCAAAACCTCAATATTGCTGTCATCTTGGATTCCTGTTTTAATAACTCTAAGCGCTGCTTTATTTCCGTTTTTAACAAAAACTACTTCGTATTTCTCTTGTTTTTCGGAGGTGATTTTCTTTTTGTCTATTTTTTCTTTAGTACACGTAGTGTCGGTTTTAATAACCACAGCGCTAATTGGTACACCTACAATTTGAGTTCTTTTATTGGTAATGATATCTACTGTTGCTGTCATTCCTGGACGAAATGGAGAATAGCTCTCTGGTTTACCCTGAGTTAAATCTGAGTATGATGAAGGCAAAATACGAACCTTTACCTTGAAGTTTGTTACCTGGTCTGCAGACAAAGCAGTAAGGGCTGAATTTGCGATTTCTGTAACCTCACCCCTAAATTCTCTTTTTAAATAAGCATCAACCTCCACAATGGTTTGATCTCCAACATTTACTTTTACAATGTCATTTTCATTAACATCTACCTCAACTTCCATATTGGTAAGATCTGCAACACGTACAATTTCTGTTCCAGCCATTTGTGCAGTTCCCACAACACGTTCACCCAGTTCTACTGCCAATCTTGAAATTGTACCAGACATCGGCGCATAGATTGCGGTTCTAGATAGATTATCCTTAGACTGTTTTAAACTTGCCGCTGCACTCTTTACACTGTAAAAAGCAGATTCTACATTGGCCTGGGCACCCTCGTACTCTGCAATAGAGCGGTCCCAATCTAATTTTGAAATCACACCTTTTTCAAAAAGAGTTTTATTTCTTTGGTAGTTTGCCTTAGCATTTCTAGCAGAGGCCTCGGCTTGTGCTAATTGTGCTTTTATATTTTGAAGTCCCGCTTGGCTTTGGCTTACCGCTGCTTGAATTAAATCTGGATTGATTTTCACGAGTAGTTCTCCTTTTTTGATCTCTTGCCCTTCTTTAATTGGGAGTGAGATAATTTCTCCAGATACTTCAGAGGAGAGAGCTACCTCAACCTCTGGCTGTATTTTTCCTGTAGCAGCTACTGTTTCAATGATATCTATCGGAGTTATTTTTGCAATTTCAACCTCTTTACCCCTATTGGTTTCACCAAACATTCCTGCTTTTTTACCGCCAATAAGAACAACTAAAGTCACTATAACAATACCTAAAATCCAAAAAAGTGTTTTTTTCTTCATATTAAAATTTTAACTCGGTTGCTGGAATGCCAAAATACAACTCCAACACCTTGATTTTAAAAATATAATCGTATTTACTTCTATTTAACTCTACCTGCGCGTTGTCATAACGTAATTTGGATTGACTAAAATCAAAGGCATTTGTTGCCCCTGCGTCATATCTATCTTTTGCATATTGGTAGGCTAATTCTTGTGATGTTACAGATTTTTGAGCTGCTTGATAGGCTTTTCTGGAACCCTCTGCGTCAACATATGCTTGATATACATTAGATTCTAGATCTAAGGAAGCTTGCTGTAATTGAAGTTTATTTCTCTCCAGAGAAATTTGACTACGCTTTACATTAGCCCTTACAGAAAATGCGTTAAATACTGGAATGCTTAATTGCAAGCCATAACTAATACCGTCATTCTCGTAGGCTTGATCTAAGAAAGCATCTGCCTGAACTTCTCTACTAATGGTGTTGGGAAATTGCCCAACCACAGATTGTCCGGTTTGCTCAACAATCCCAATTTCTTGGGTAATAAAAGGATTGTCCGGATCCAAGTCTTGAGTGAAAGAAGTTGCATCTGTATACCGAGAATTATATCCAAAAAAGGCACTTAGTGTAGGCAAACGCGCCCCTTTTGCTATTTGTAAATCTTTTTCTGAAATAGTTACATTTTGCTCTGCAATTTTAACCTCAGAGCGCGTCTGTTTTGCTCCTTCTATAAGCTCATCTACAGTTTTTAATGCTATTGCGTTGTTTACCACTTGATAGTCTTCATCTACAATATCAAAATTCTCATAGTCTTTGATAAGCAGTAATTGCGCCAAGCTAATTAAAGAAATTCTAACGGCGTTTTCTGCCACGGCAATACGCTGCTGCTCAGAGGCATCTGTTGCATCAATCTCTAAGAGGTCTCCCCTTGGCAAAACACCAGCATCTATTAGCTTTTGGGTGCGCTCTATCTGCTGTTTGGTTACTTGGTTTTGAGCAATAACTGCAGCTGTGTTTGCTTTATTTAGTAATACTTGCAAGTATCCATTTGCAACAAATAAAGAAATATCATCTTTCATTTTTGCCAATCTGTATTGGCTAGATAGCCTAGACAAAGTTGCACGTTGCACTCTTCTATAATTTCTCAAACCATCAAAGAGGGTATACCCAACATTCACAGATCCATTTACAGATAAAAATGTGGTGGTTTGTGCATTATTGGTTAAAGGGTTAAAACTTAAACCCGTATTCTCTGAAGCACTTGTGCTAAAATTTAATGAGGGTAATAACGCACCACTTGCAGACATTTTTTCAATATCTGTAGCTGCTAGATCTAATTCACTTTGCTTGACAGATATGTTATTCTCAAGGGCGTACTGCACACACTGTGAAAGTGTCCATTTCTTTACCTGAGCATGAGCTGCAGTTGATATGGTAAAGACAAAAAATAAAATTCCTAACTTTTTCATACGTTGATTGTAGTTGTTGTGTAAGTCTTTAGCTTTGGTAAATTGTTACACTATTTGTTAAAATAATACATTAATTTCTACCAAGACTTTCCTGATGTTGTAGGTTTTAATTGGTTCCAAACTTTAATATTGTCTTGTTGTGTTATCCCGCCGAGTACTTCAACAAAAAGACCATCACTCACACCAAGGTCAATATCTTTGCGTTGAAATTTTTGAGATCCAGTGGCTATCTCTATAAATGGCTTTTTTGTTTTTGGATCATATTGTACCAGGGCTTCTTTAATGCTTAGTACATTTTCTGCCCTTGCAAGAATAATCGAGGCGTTAGCACTCAGCCCTGCTCTAATAAAGGTGGCGTTTTGATTGTTAAGGGTTCCTTTTATTTCAAACTGTATGGCTCCATTTTCACTCACTCCCTTGGGAGCAATAAAATCTAAAACAGCATTAAACTTCTGGTTTTCAATAGCACCTACGGTAATCTCTAAAGGAAGGTTTTCTGTAATTTTTCCAACCTCACTCTCATCTACCTTTCCCTCAAAAATCATTTTCTCGACATCTGCAATAGTAGCAATGGTTGTTCCATCATTAAAGTTATTTGATTCTATGACCTGGTTACCAACTTTTACTGGAATATCTAAAATCATACCAGACACAGTAGCTCTAATTTCTGTATTGGCCGCGGCACCCAAGCCTTTTGCTGAACCTGTTTTTACAATATCAAAGGTTTGTTTTGCGGCAGTAAGCAACACATTTTCTTGATTGTACCTCTGTTGTGCTTGGTTATAATTTAAAAGTGCTTGGTCAAATTCATTGGCAGAAACCACTTCTTTATCAAACAATTCTTTTTGACGCATGTAGATGTTTTTTTGACTCTCCAGAGCCAATCGTGCTGTTTCTACCTGAGTTGTTGCACTGTTAATGTTGTTTTTGGCACTGTTCAGAGAGTTTATGTTAGGCACTACTTTTACTTTAGCGATCAAATCTCCACTAGAGACTACATCCCCGGCTAAAACAAATATTTCAGAAATAATACCTGAAATATTTGGCTTAATTAACACCTCTTCTTTTGGCACAATATTACCTGTGGCTACCGTCTTTTTGACAATAGTTTTTATACTTGCTGTTTCTGTTTGAAACACCACAGGATTTGTTTTATCTTTTGAATAGATGTACCAAATACCTGCAGAAAATGCAATAATTATAACCAGTAATGTGATGATTGTTCCTGTTCTTTTCATTTATGTATCCCTTAAAATTGGGTTGTTTTTAGTTAAACGTATTTATATATTCTGTGAAAAATTGAATCTCACAAGTCTTTTAATCTACTCTTAGTGCATCAACGGGTTTCATTTGTGTGGCTCTTGTAGCAGGAATTAAACCTGCCAAAAGACCCGAGACAATTAAAATTAATAAGGCCACTGCAATAACCTGAATGTTTACAGATGGATTAGCAAAATTTTCTACTGGGCCACTCAGAGATAAGATATAATTCATTATCCAAATACCACCGGCAGAAAAGGCAACTCCTACCATACCAGAGAGTATTGTTAATACTAATGATTCTTGTAATACCTGTGCTCTAATATCCCAGGGTGTTGCACCCAAAGCGCGTCGTACTCCTATTTCTTTGGTGCGTTCTTTTACAACAATTAGCATAATATTACTAATGCCTATAACCCCAGACATCAACACCAAAGCGCCCACAAAAAATCCTACAAATTTCAGAATATCAAACAGGCCTGTAATTTTTTCAAAAGACGCTGCCAAATCACGATTACCAATAGCCCTTTGGTCATTAGGGTGTATGGTGCGTTGCTGTCGCATGATCTCTAGCACTCTTGGCTTTAGGGTGGTAATACTCACATTATCTTGAGCCGTTATGGCAAAGTATCTTACATTATCTGCATTATTGAAAACCTGGTTAAAGGTAGTAAAGGGTACATATACCGTATTGGCAAGTTCTTCGTTATCTCCTGCCGAGCTTGGGGATTTAAAGGTTCCGACCACCAAAAAGTTCACACCATTAATTTTAATATAATCCCCTATTGGGTCTTCTGTAATATCAAATAAACTCTCAACAACACCTTTGCCTATAACCACCGCTTTGCGCTTATCGTTGATGTCTGAATAACTTATAAATCGCCCAGAGAGGATATCCATTGGTTGCTGCAGTATAAACTCAGGGTAATCACCACATACTTTAAAAGCGCCTGTTTTTTCTTTTCTAGTCACATTGTTTGTGCCTTGATACCCCCCTAACTGATTTCTTGGAGAAACAACTTTTAATTCTGGTATTTTCTCTTTTAGAACTTCACCATCAATCATTTTAAATTGAACTCGCCGTCCCTTTGGCAACCCCTTATATGGCTTTGAAGTTCCTTGCCCCCAAACAAACATCGAATTGGTTGCAAAATCTCCAAAATCTTTACTCACACCGTTTCTAAGTCCTGTAACAAGAGCAAGCAACAAAACCAAAATAAAAATACCCCAAAACACACCAAAGGCGGTGAGCATTGTTCTAAATCTATTGGCATTAAGTGCCTCGAGTATTTCGTTCCAGCGGTCTGTATTAAACATTTTATTTTTGTCTGTATTGTAGTTTAAAAAATTACTCGTCTCTTAGAGCCTCTACGGGTTTAATATTAGCTGCTCTTCTTGCAGGAAAATAACCTGCAAGGGCACCTGAAAAAATCAAAATAAGCACCGTAGTAATGGCTGTATTAAAATCTACCTGAGGAGATTTAATAAAATCATTGTCAATCATAGGGCTTATAACTTGCAACAAACCAACCCCTAAAAAAAGACCTATAAAACCAGCAATGGAGGTTATAAATATGGACTCCTGCAAAATAAGACCAATGATAGAACTTGGTAATGCGCCGATAGCTTTACGTATTCCTATTTCTTTTGTGCGTTCTTTTACTATTATGAGCATGATGTTACTAACCCCTACAACACCTGCAATAATCGTTCCTATACCTATAAACCAAAATACGTTGCGTATGATATCTATAAGACTGTATATCTTCTTTGCCTCTTCTAAGGTGTTGTCTACCCTAACTGCGCTTCTATCATCAGGGGCTATAATATATTTTGATTGAAGATCTTGCTTGATGTTTTGCGAAAGCGATGTACTAAGGGCAACCGCCTGCTCAAAATCATCATTCATCTTCACCGTGTAGGCTAGAGACCTTACCCTGTCACCACCATTAAAAGCTATTTGTGCTGTTGGAAGTGGCACAAAAACGCGCCCCTCTTCTCTTTCTCCGCCTGGATCTGTGTAAACTCCTATTACTTTGAAGTTCACACCAAAGATAGAAATGATTTCTCCAACAGGATTTTTTTCTTTAAACAAGTCCTCTTTTATGATATTACCAATTACAGCAACTTTGCGACTTTCATCCATATCATCTTGACTTAAAAAACGCCCAAAGACTAGGCTTGCGTTTTCAATAAATTGCTGGTCTGGATTAGCTCCTTCTAACCTGTAATTTCCAGTTTCACCCTTGTAGGTAACTTGACTAGACCACATATTATAGATAGCAGTTTTATGTTCAAGCTGGTCATCATAGGTGGCATTGATTTGAGAAAAATCATCATTGTGCAATTGTATTCTCCTTCCTGGATTCAAGCCTTTATACTCTTTGGTTGTCACGCGAGTTCTAATAGAAACACGATTAACAGCGTCTTGCTCAAATTGGCTTTTAACCCCTTTTTGTATACCACTGCTAAAGCCCAAAAGAATAACTAAAATAAAGATACCAGAGGCAACAGAAAGTCCTGTTAAAAAAGTACGGAGTTTGTTTTTTCCGATTGCTTCAAATATCTCTTGCCAGCGATCTATATCAAACATGGCTTTGAGATTTACTAAGAGCATCAATTGCTCTGATCTGAGTTACCTTTGTGTCATCTATAATTAAACCATCTTTTAATTTGACAATACGCTTGGTCATGTGGGCAATGTCATCTTCATGAGTAACCAAAAGTATGGTTTTACCCTCATCATTAATTTGCTGTATGAGCTCCATAACCTCACAAGAGGTTTGTGTATCAAGGGCTCCCGTTGGCTCATCTGCCAATAGCACCTTAGGATCACTGGCTAATGCTCTGGCAATAGCAACACGCTGTTTTTGGCCTCCAGAGAGTTCACTTGGTAGATGCGTAGCCCAATTTGCCAATCCAACTTTTTCTAGGTAATGATGAGCTTTTTCCATGCGCTGAGCACGCTTTACCCCTTGGTAATACAGTGGCATTGCTACATTATCTAGAGCTGTCTTATAATTAATTAAATTAAATGACTGAAATATAAACCCAAGAAATTGGTTTCTGTAGGTAGCGGCAACTTTTTCGTTTAGGTTTTTAATATGCTTTCCATCCAATGTATAAGAACCCAAATCTGCTTCATCTAGCATCCCTAAAATATTTAAAAAAGTAGATTTTCCAGATCCTGAAGAACCCATAATAGATACCATTTCACCTTCTTTTACAGAAAAATCAATGCCCTTTAAAACATGAAGAGAATTGCTCCCCATGTGGTATGATTTGTGTAAATCTTTTATTTCAATCATGCTGTATTATATTGATTTACAAAGTAACTCCCTTTAGGATTCTATTGTGTGAAATTCTTGTTAAGACTTTTTAAGAAAATAAGTACTAGTGAGGTCAAAGACAAAACTCAAATTGGCTTTGTTTGTTACTTTTTGTGAAAAAATAACTAAGCCTTTGTTTTTTGACGATTTCTATACACCAAATACCCAACAGTGCCTACGAGCAAGTAGGGAAAAATCATCAGATACATAATACCATTGTTTATACCTTTGGCAGCGGTACCGCTTTGTTCACTTTCAAGTACGGCGCGGCACATGGCACATTGAGCCTCCGCAGGAAGTATACAAATAACAACTAGTAACAAAAACAATCCTATTTTCATACTAAGAGTAATAAGGAGATATCATTAAATACACAATAACCCCTGTTATGGCAACATACAACCATAAAGGGAAGGTGATTTTTGCAATTTTTTTATGCATTTTAAAATCTCCATTAATAGCCCTTACGTAAGTAATCAAAACAAAAGGGATGACCGTAACAGATAGTAAAATATGAGAAAATAAAAGGAAGTAGTACACATATTTTATCATACCTAAAGCGCTAGATTCTAGATCGGTAAGCATACCATCACCATTTATATCACCAAACTTGGTAGAGTCTGAAGTCATGTGATACACCACATACATCAGTAAAAACATCACAGAAAGACCTATGGCGAGTTTCATAAAACGCTCATGTGTTTTTCTATTTCCTTTTTTTATTTGAATGAGTGCCATGATTAAAACAATGGCAGTTAAGGCATTTATAGTGGCATAAATAGGGGGCAGAAAACCCATGCGTTCTACACCAGGTATTCTCACGGTAAATAGTATTGCTACCACTACAGGTATAGCGATTGAAACAATCCAAATCCATAGATTGTATTTGTTATTTGATGCTACTTGTTTTGTATTCATTATAAAAGTTTTTTAATGTCTTGTATTAACATGTCTATCCCTTCTTGCTCTAAACCGTTGTAATAAAAAAGAGGATTTCCGTGGGTGTCTTTTCTTGAACGCACCACTCCGTTTTGATCAATCAAGGCAAACAAACCAGAATGAGAAAAACCATCTATATCGTCTTTGTCTTGTGCTGCAAATAATTTGAAACCTTCGTTGGAGAGTTTGTGGATTATTTGTTGGTTACCTGTTAAAAAATTCCAGTTTGGATGGGTTGCATTGTATGTGGTTGCATACTCCTTTAAAACCTTTGGAGTATCAAAAGAAGGATCTATAGATATAGAAGCAATTCCAAAATTTTCTTGATTTGCAAACTCCTGAGAAACTTGCAACATGTTTCTATTCATAATTGGGCAGATGGTAGTACAACTAGAAAAGAAAAACTCTACAACATAGACCTTGCCTTTATAAAACTCATTGGTTACACCTTCATTGTCTTGATTTATAAAATCAAATGGGGGAACCTCTTGCAGGGTTAGTAACAGCTCAGAGGTGTCAGCAACCACGTCAGCCTCTTGACTTTTTGCTGTGCTCATTCTAGTGGTATCTACAATCGTGTTATTGACAATACGATTGTGAATTTTTGGGATAAAAATGATCCCAAAAATTAAAATAACAGCAAAAAGACCTATATACTTCGCTTTCATTATTATTGGTTTACTAAAATTTCATTTCTTCTGCTGTTCTCTTTGGTTGCCTTTCGATATTCTGCCAACACCACCTTAACATCATCACTCATTCTATTATTTATATCTCCAATATCTGCAGAATTATAGCCATATACTAAACCATCTGCAACATCTGGGTCATCATTTCTACCACGCAAATGCGCATCCTTGTCAATTATAAATACAAAACTACTAGATTGGGAGCTGTCTAAAAAATAACCACTGTTAAGAGACCCAAACACATCTTGTATGTCCTGTGGAGTTCCAAAGGCATATTTCCAAGAGGTTGTGGGAGCAATCTCAGAAATCTTAGCCGTCAAAATCTTTGCTCCGTTTCTTGCGCTTTCAGGCAATAAAATCAAAAATTGAAATTCTTTATACTCGTGATTTTTTTTGTAAATTTTGTGTGCAAGATTATAGGTATAAGCTTTTGTTTGCAATGGAGTGTCTCCAAAAAAGCCAAGTATTGTGATTTTGTTATCAAGGGTTACCGCATTACCGTTAAGGTCCTTGAAATTAGAAACACTAAGTACATCTTGTGATAGCACAGGTAGCTTACCAAAATTGTTAACACCAGTTGCAAAAAACATATAAATAGCAATGGGTAGTAAAAACAAGACCGCTAGGACTATTTTCTTTTTAATACTGTTTTGTTGCGTTTCCAATTGATTGATTTTGTTTGCAAAAATACACTACAAAAGGATGTTTACCAAGCAGCCCTTCGTTAATATTCAATTAAAAATTAAACAAAAAACTCCCACCTTTTGGTGAGAGTTTAAATATATTTTACAGAGTAAATAATTTAAAAGTCAAACTTAATATAGTTGCTTTTATATACCTCAAAGATGTAGTCTCCCTCTACAAGTAGAATTAAAACTAAATAACAGATCAAGAAAATAGCAGTCCAAACTACCATACGTCTTAATGCTTTTGTCTCATCACGCATGTGCATGAAATCCCAAGTAATGTAATACGCCTTTACAATGGTAAGAACTATAAATATGAGATTCAATGGCTTCATGAAAATAAATGGTGACAAAAAGATATTAGCCATTGTTGCCATAAATCCGCCCTCAAAAGCAGACATGAAAGGAACCATTAAAGACTCTGGCTTTATGATACCAAATATAACTTCAACAATTGTGATGATAGATAGGAAAGTAAAAACTCCCCAGATTTTTTGTTCGATTGACTTGAACTTAAGCCTTCCTCTAAAGATTGCTAAACTGTGCTCGTGATGTCCCATTATATATACTACTAAATATTATTATTAAACAAGGTAAAAGAAGGTGAATACAAATACCCAAACCAGATCGACAAAGTGCCAGTACAGACCAACTTTTTCTACCATTTCATAACTCTTTCTGCGCTCATAGGTACCTATAACAACATTAAAGAAAATAATAATGTTTATTAAAACTCCAGAGAAAACGTGAAATCCGTGAAATCCGGTTATAAAGAAAAAGAAATCTGCAAATAAAGGATGTCCATACTCATTGCGTTTTAGGTTTGCACCTTCTACAACTAGTTTACCATCTTTTTTAATTTTTTCAATTGAAGCCTCTCTTGAGAGAACCGTTGGATGTCCCTTTTCATCTAAGTACTGAGTGCGTATTAACAAATTCTCATTTGCTAAAAACCCTGCTTTTACTTCTTCAAAGTTATAAGAGGTTTGTTTGTTTCCACTCATAAACCAAACACCATTACTAGCATGATGCTCGACAGAAGATCCTGGAATTGACTGAGCAAAACTTCCAATAGCCACACGGTCTCCCTCTGTATCTAAAAACTGTAAGATTTTACCCCCTTTTGTTTCTACAGCTCCGTAATCTCCTTTTATAAAAGTTGCCCATTCCCAAGCTTGAGAACCAACAAATATGGCTCCCCCAATGATGGTTAAAAACATATAAATAGCAACCTTACTTTGCTTCATTTTGTGCCCTGCATCTACTGCCAAAACCATGGTTACAGAAGAGAAAATTAAAATAAAGGTCATGAAGGCTACGTAAAACATAGGGGCAGGCACACCATGTAAAAACGGGAAGTGTGTAAACACCTCATCTGCGATTGGCCATGCGTCTACGAATTTAAATCTTGAAAAGCCGTAAGCAGCTAAAAATCCAGAGAAAGTTAAAGCATCTGAGACGATGAAAAACCACATCATCATTTTACCATAACTAGCTCTTAAAGGTTGGTTTCCACCTCCCCAAACACCGCCTTTAGAGGCCGTTGTTGCAACAGTTGTTTCCATAAATAGAAATCAATTTTTAATTTGGTTCAAAAATACATTATTTTTTTATCTCACGAAATATAAAAACAAAAACAGATACACCCATAAAAGGTCTACAAAGTGCCAAAAAGTAGTAGCAAGTTCAATTCCAAGGGTTTTTCCGTTTGTATATTTTAATTTGTAATGATTATAAATTACCGCAAGTACACAAACAAGACCAACGACAATATGTGCAAGGTGTAATAACACCACTAAATAAATAAATGAAGTGGTTATACTACTTTCACTACCGGTAAAAAAGTAGCCATTTTCTATAATTTGAGAAAAACCAAGAAATTGCAGATAGACAAACACCACACCTAAAACAAACGTGGTAATGAGCAAGACCATAGCTTTAGGGTTTTGCTCTTTTTTTACGGCATTTTTCGCCAAAATAAATGTAAAACTACTTGCTATAATAACAGCAAGACTTATAAAAAAAGCTTGAGGTATTTCAAAATCTGTTAACCAGTCTGGGCGTTCTTTACTTATGATATAAGCGCTAGTAAGACCCGCAAAACTCATTCCTAGACTTATCATACCAAAAAGTAGCATGTTCTTTTTAGCACGTGCTATTTTATCTTTCTCTGTACCCTGTGTGTAGTCCATATTTTTAAATTTTAATAGCGCTGTTTACCTAATAAACTTATCTGCCACGTATATGATTTGCAATAAGGTAATATAACTTACACTCACCAGCATAAGCGCTTTGGCAGATGTATCTGTTCTTTGTTTATATAATTTTAAGCCGTAGTATACAAACCAAATTCCTAGCCCGCCGATAATAATGGCCGAAATTGGAGTGATATAAAAATCTCCTGTTACCCCAAATGCAGGAATTAAAGAAGAGAGCACAGTGCAAACACTGTAGAAAATAACTTGCACAGCTGTGGTGCGATCTCTTTTACCAGTAGGCAACATAAAAAAGCCTCCTTTTTTATAATCATCAAATAAAAACCATCCTATAGCCCAAAAATGAGGAAATTGCCAAAAGAACTGTATCATAAACAAAGTCCCAGGTTCTATACCAAAATCGTTGGTAGCCGCAACCCATCCTAACATAAAGGGGATAGCTCCTGGAAAAGCGCCAACAAAAACAGACAAGGGTGTTCTTGTTTTTAATGGGGTGTATAAAAACACGTATATAAAAATAGATATAGCGCCAAACATGGCTGTTTGCGGATTGATACTATACAATACAGCAATACCAACAACGGTAAGAACAATAGCTATTGAGAGGGCGGCAGCCACACTCATAGTGCCAGCAGGTATGGGCCTGTTTTTTGTTCTATCCATCAAGATGTCTAAATCACGCTCCATGATTTGATTGTACACGTTACTTGCCCCTACCATGCAATAACCTCCAATACATAAAAGCAATAAGATCATAAAATCTACTTGAGTTGCACCAAGTAAATACCCTGCAACCGAGGAAAACACAACACTTACAGACAACCTAAGTTTGGTTATATCTGTAAAGTTTTTAACCCACCAAATGGGAAGTACTTGTGTTTGAGTTACTGACAATAGAATCTAATTTAATTTTTATCTTCTCTTTTGAGTGTGCAAAGATACGGCACAACTCTAATTTTTACCAATTTATAACACATTATCTATGTTAAAAATAAGCCTAAAAAACACTATTACATATGAGATACAAAAACCAAAAAAAACCCTATAAAAAAAAGGTAGATACCCTTTATCAAAAACCCTATAAAAAAAGCGCTGCAGAATTATCTACAGCGCTTTTAGTATGTATAAATATTGGCTTTATCGCTCCATTCTAATTTCAAATGATTCAACATAATCTACTCCATCTTCTGTATATGCATCACTAACTGAAAGTCTAAGTTGATTGTTGTTAAATAACGTAACATCAAAGAGAGTTTCATCCATAAGAAGTTGCATGGTACTATTATTGGAGGTATAGGTTCCAATATAATCATCGATATCTTCTATATATGTAGATTGACTCACAATTTCCCCTGCAACAGTTCTCTGTGTGTTGACAACATATTGACCGTCTGATATATACGTTCCGTTTTCACGAAAAGTTATAGTTAGTTGAAATGTTTCTCCCTCGGTAATATCCTCTGTTATAATATCAAGCCCATTCACATTTTGAGTTTGTGTACCGTAGGAAGCTAGATAAGTAACATTATAACTTGCTGCACTTAAGTTTTCGGTATTAAGCTCATAGACAGGAGCATCATCGCTTGTGCAAGCGGTTAATGATACAACAATAATAAATGCAAATATGTGTCTAAGTAATTTCATAATCAATATGTATTAGTTTTCTATCTGAAATCTTATTGGAAGTGAATACAGTACTCCTACCGCTTGACCACGTTGCTTTCCAGGGGTCATCTTAGGTAAAGCTTTAATAGTTTTCACTGCTTCTTGTTTTAATTTTGGATGCGGCGCACGTGCCTGTACATTTGTAATGTTACCTGTTTTGTCGATTTTAAATTGCACGTAGATTTGTTGAATCCCTTCCAAACCTAAATCACTAGCTAAATCTGTGTTGAATTTCTTTTGTACAAATTTTTGAATTTTACTAGACATGCACTTTTTCTTGGCTGCATTATTACCTGCACTTTCACAACCAGGGTAAATTGGTACATTCTCAATTACTGCAAAAGGAACATCATCAATGATCTCTCCAGCCTCTTCAATCTCTTCAATCTCCACAATTTCCTCTTCTTGGCTAATTTCTGTAGATTCAATAATGGTTTCTTCTACATCTGCCTCATCTTCAATTACCTCAATCACCTCTGGAGCTGGTGGTGGCGGTGGTGGCGGTGGTGGTGGGGTTAACAGCTCTGTAATTGGAATATCTTCATCAAGATCATCACCCACATTTAAGGTGTCTAGAGAAAGATCTCTATCATAAGATTTCCACTCTACTGCTTGCCAAGACAAAAACAACATAAAAGCAAGACCTGCTAGAAAGTAGACGCCACTCCATTGTTTTAAATCTGCTTTTGGATTTTTTTTTGGTTCCATAATTGAATTTAAATTATCGTCGATAAAAATATAGAAAATCTATTGTAATGTAAAACAATAGCACTGTAATATTAGTAAATAAATTTTTTTGACATCTTAACCACAAATGATCCTAGAATCAAACCACAAACATTAGCAACTACGTCAAAAAAATCTGCTCCTCTTGTAGGGATTAAGTTCTCTTGTATTACTTCAATAAGTATGCCGTAAATGAAAATACAACCAAATAGCAAAGCCAGTGTGGGGGGCTTTTTAGCTTTTGTATTTCTTGAGAACAAATAACTGGCCCAAACCACAAATAATCCTGCGTTTATGGCAAGATGTAAAATCTTATCTGCAAATGGAATATCTATATTTGGACCGCCGGTAATTGGCAACAATAATGCCAATGTAATGAGCAGTGTGTACCCAAAGGCTATACCAAGCAGAAGTTTAGGCTCCAACAAGTTCTTTATACCCTGCTTCATCCAATAGGTTTTCTATTTCTTCTGGGTTGGAAATTTTAACCTTTATCATCCAACCTTCTCCATAAGGGTCATTGTTTACTTTTTCAGGCTCTGATTCTAAAGAATCATTAAATGCTATAATTTCACCAGAGAGGGGTAAAAATAAGTCTGACACTGTTTTAACTGCCTCTACAGAACCAAATACCTCATCTGCATCCATAGTCTCATCAAGTGTTTCTACCTCAACATATACAATATCTCCAAGTTCTCCTTGCGCAAAATCTGTAATTCCTACTGTAGCGGTATCGCCATCAATAGCGATCCATTCATGATCTTTAGTGTACTTTAAATTTGATGGAATATTCATAGTTATATTTTTTTGTTTTTATTTTAATTACCGAAGTTATACCTTAAAGTCAGACCACTGCGAATGGTTGTTTGTGGGAAGGCAGTTGAGATAGCATACTCAGAAAATGTGTGGTCATAATAAAACGCTGCAGTTAAGTTTTTACTTAATGCATAATCTACCAATAACTGAGCACCGTAAATAGTTTGCCCTGCAGTGGTTTGGTTATTCTCAATATCCAAATAGCGTATAATTGTTCTGTTATCTCTTCTTGAAAGGTCTAGTTTAAAGTTCAAATCACTTTTTAATATTTGTTTTTTACCTCCAAAGTTAGTTCCAATTCGTAGGTCTTTAATTCTATACCCTAGGCCTATTATAACTTCATCTCCTTTAATCTCGGTTAAAAGGTTATTGGCAAAACTAAGGCCTAGTGCTCTGTCTTTTCTATACTCTGCACTAACTTTAACAGAGTTTTTCATCTCTAGATCAATTTTAAGTAGTGGTGAAAATTGCTCAGTAAGGTTTACATTGGTTAAAAACTGCTGGCTTTTAAAATCTCCAGCTTGATCTGTTGCGGCCGTTGCTGGATTACCGTCTCTGGAGCGGTTGTAGTCTAAATTGGTTTGAAATTGATTCACGGTATACCCGGCTGTATATCCATGCTGAATTGAGAATCTTTTAAAACGTTTTTTAAACCATCCCAAACGCATAAAACCCGTGTATTTGATATCCCAATTTGGCAGAGGTATATCTCTTAAAATACCTTTTTTCTCATTCTGTACATCAGCGCCTTTGTAGGCGGCTATAAATGATGGTAACAAAACATCTTGACTTGTAGGGCCAAATCCAACAGGATATCCCGTTTCTGGATCTACAGGAAAAGCATCTGTACCATAAAATTCTGAGGCCAAGCTATTGGCAACTATAAGCCTATTATTTCTAAAAGCATCAAAAGGCTCAGAAGCTGCATCTGTAGTGCTTTGAAAAGCAGTTGCGATAAGTAGCGTTGAAATGTTAAAGTTACCTGAGGTAACAGGTGTTAAAGAGTTATACAGGCCGTCTTCAATAATGTAGTTCTCTGAGTAGTTTTCTGAGTATATTCTGCTAGCATTAATATCAATTTTAAGATCTCTAATTGGCTCAAGATTGACCTGAACGTCTAATTGACTTGTTTCATTCTCTGTATATTGCTCATTGTATTCTGGATACAGGGTTAACCAACCGTTTCGAGCTGCTTGATCTCTTACCTCAGCTTGGCTTCCAAAGGTAAAACCTGCCGTTGGCTTTAAGGTTCCTATAAAACCAATGGAACGATTGTACCCTGGCAAGAAAATACCATTAGTTTCTTGGTAGTTAAATTGTGCTTTTTTAATCATAGTGGCCAACCCTATAAGTGTGTTGGCTGCTTTGTCTGCACCACTTAATCCATTTCCAAAACCACCTCCAGAATTAGTCCCTCTTCCAGGAGAATTCTTACCCCCTTTAGCAGTAAGGCCTAGGGCGTCACCTTTGGAACTTGTTTTGGCTTGCTTACCGTCTTTACCTGCTCCGCTTTTTGGGTTAAAGCCCCCTCCATTCCTCGATGCGCTATTTCTAGAATTCCCTGCATTTCTACTGGCTTTCTTTTTAGATAGACCGATATATCTGTAAAAGGCATTAAAATCAAAGGTTGAATTAATACGATGTGTACTAGCATTTTGGATAGAATTTCCTAAATCATAGCTTTGCACGGTACCGTCAGATAGTTCAATATCTATGTTATTAAATAAATCACTACCGTCTTGCCATTGGAAATCTCCAGTATATGAGTAAGTGGCCCGAATCCACTTCAAGAAAGGGAACTTTGCAGTTGGTAAATCATAGTTTAATTGCAATGATTGAAAATGCTGGTTGGGATCTCCTACATCAAACAGACCGTCAAAGACTCCAATTTGATTATTAGCAATCCCTTCATCATCTATATAGTTGGTAACAATTCTGTTATTAGAGGTTGTGAAATTAAAACGGAATGATTTTGTAAGATTGTAATTAATTGCATAATCCCAATCAAATAAATAGTTTCTTTGATAAAGTACTGGTAACCCTATATTTCCGTCCTCTAGGTTTAATTCTCTAAATTTTTGCTCATTGTGTTGTCGCAAAATATTAGAGTTTACTGATATACTGGTTGGCAAATAATTAAAGTTAATGTCTTTTAAAAACTGCCAGTATTTCCCCTTAAAAATAGAATCGTTCTTTTTAAAGGGCTCAAATGTTTTGGGGGTGAAGTTATAGGCATACGTCCCACCCAAACGTACATTTTGATCTAAAGCCTCTTGAATTTCAAAATCATTATGATCTATTTGATTGTAGGAAGCAGAAAGCGTAAGGTTTTCAATATCATAAGCCTTTGGCTTACCCTCTGAGGTACGTTCTTTACGAACCCCAATAAAATTAATACTCTGTCTTTTGGTATAATCTACTGACTGACCCAAAATTTCCTCTCGCCTTTCAGAATTTTCCTCGTTATCTAATCTGGTTTGCAATTCTACATCTTGATACTCTGGATCAAATTGAGGAGTAATTAGTTTTTCAGACCTACCATAATTAAATGGTAATTGTATCCCCCATTTCTTGGGTAGCATCTGCCCTAGATTCAGATTGGTTACCATATCATACTCTTGTACATCTTCTCTACTTCGATCATTTGGCCCTTGTTCTAAAGAACCAAAACCAATGGTACTCACTCTACCTGTTGCACTCACATTTGCAAAATCCGCAAAATTTGCATCCATAGCAGCAACAGCTGCCCAACCGCCTTGGTTTTGCAACTCAGATAGACGTAATTCATTAAACCAAACTTCTCCACACAATTCTGTGTTGGTCTCATTTCTCACACCAATCATGGCTACACGAACATCGCCGAAACTTGGATTTCCCTTCATTCCTACCCTAAGTATGTTAGAGGGTAAGCCCTCTATTTCTCCCTCTTCAAAGAAATGTAATTGGTTTGGAGCATAGGTGGCAGGATCTCCTAAGATGGTAGATTTTAAATCTTGTAACAAACTAAGAGGAAGGTCTAGTCTGTTCTCCACTGGCCAAATTTCTTCTGCATTAGTGGTATTGAAAGCCGTTGGTTTTAATGAAACTTGTACTTCATAGAAACTTTCAGTTAAGTCATTACCCATTCTAATAAATGCTACCAAATCACCCTCTGCTAAAGCTGTTTGATTTACTATAGACTCTGCATGAATAAACATTTCTAGATTTTTATACTGACGCATATCTACACTGAAATTTTTATACACCCCACGGGCATCATTTTGCTCTAAACCACACACACGCAGAGCAAGAGATTGTTCGTCTTGTCTTATGATATTGTTGTTGTTGTTAAGTTGTTCTCTAAAAACTCCAGGTGGTAATGTGTAAGGAATCGGTTGTCTATTCTCGTTATCTATAATGTTCACAGCTTCTACTTCAAATACCGTATCATCAAGTGCAGGGTCTTCTAGAGTTACATTATCTAGGGTCTGCAAGTATCTTCTGTAATCTCCTCTAACGAGTTCTAAAGTTCCAAAACGGAGTGTTGTTTGCTGCTCAAAACCAGAGAGATACATACGCATAAAACGTATGGATCTAAAATCTGATATGCCATTTACTGCCCGATCAAAATCTGCAACAGGAACCTTAAATTGTACCCACCTAACATCCAAAGAGCTATTGTCTTGTAGAGTAATTGTACTCTCACGCACATCGGTTACAAAATCATTGGTAGCTGGGGTAAGAGCGTCACGAGAGATCGGAATATTATACTCATAATAACTATCTACAGTGTTCATAGAATTATCACGGTTAATATCTTCTACATCTGGTTGAGTGGTAGAACCACGATTTGTATTTGTTACCTCAACGGGAGAATTCCCTTCTGTACCATTATATAATTTGTAACGACTTCTTATATCTCCTGAGGCTTGTAGGAAGTATTGATAGTTGTCATTTGCAGGATCTGTAAGGCCAGCAAAGGCAGGGAACATTTCACTTTCTTGAGCATTGTTTAAACCATCATATCCAATGTCTTGGTTAATTCGCTGCTGTCCCTCTGTATCAAAGGTATATACTAAAGATTGATTGGTTGGCACTTTACCCCAGACCGTTGGTGTTGTATTTGTGGAATCACCATCTTGAGGCAACCCATTCTCATATTGCTTTCTACCATCTTTCAAAACATCTTCTGAAATATTTCCCAAGTTAAAGCTTAGTGTACCTCCATTATTGGTATTGTTTTCTTCATAAATAAATGGATCCATTACCCAAAACTGTATAAACTCTACGTTGCTTCTCTCAAAATCTGTGGTGGTTAACTCCCTTGAAATTCCTCCAAAATTACCGGATGGATTTGGTAAATCATTAGTACCTGCAGCGGCTGGATTAAAGTTATACTCTCCACGCTCGCTTGGATAGAAAGAAAGATCTAAAGAAAATAAGGCCTGGGTTTGACCTTGAACTATATCTTGTGCTGGAAATATTTCATCTCTAAATACACGTCTTGTAAAAGGAGAGGATAGGTCTTGGTCTGTAATACCATCTGGTCTTTGGCTACTGTAAAAAATAGGATCAATGGTATACCAGTTTAAACGAGCTCGTTTGTAATTGTAATCCAGAACGCTGTTTGGCTCTTCTCCTCCAAAACCATCTGGAGATGAAGACAAGCGCCAAGATGTAGGGGCACTGATGTCAAACTCTGTTTGTGAAGATTCAAAATCGTCAATATAAACGGTGGTTCTTCCTCCAAAGTCTGAGACCTCTGGAGCACTTGGTAATAAATATGCAAATTCACCACGTACAGAAAAATTTGACTCTACATCTGTATCAATATTAGGAAGCTTGTTTACGAGTCTGGTAAAGAAAGGAACCTGTGTTGCGTAGTTTAAATTAACACCAAAAATTTGATTGTTAATGGGCTCTACATCATAGGTAGATTTTTGAGTAAGTGGGCGCTCGTTTAACCTCAAATAGGTACCTCCAATGATAAAGTTATCATTAAATTTATGCTCGATGTTTAATCCAGTAAATCGTTTTGTTTGTTGTCCAAAAAGCGTGTTATTTTCTACTGTAATGTTTACAGGAGTGTTAGAAGCCAGTAAAGATGGGTCTAAGATTTGAACCGTTCCAGCTTGATAATTTACTGTATAATCCACACCTTCAGATAAGGTTCTACCTCCGGCAGTAACTACCACAGAACCTTGGGGGATGTTAAAAGCCCCAATGGGTATGCCGTTTCCACCACTAGATTTGTACCTACCTGTTAACTGAAATTTATTCTTATCACTATCCTCTTGTTCTGCCTGAGTTTTTGTTGATCTATATAAAGATCTAAAAACGTATTTGTCTTGATTGGCATTATAGGTAGCGGGCATGCTATACTGTGAGCCACCAGTGGAGGAGTCATCTAGTTTGTTGAACAGGTATTCTCCAAAAGGCTCTACACTGGTAAATATGATACGTCCATTTTGCTGATCTACGGTAAGCCCTGGTATAAAATCAAAAAAACCATCTCCTCCTTGTTGAGGATCATTGTTAAAATTTAATCTATCTAAATTAAAAACTCTTAAAAGAGTTTTATTATCAACATCTTCGGGTAACGCAACTGCAGGGTTAGTGATGGTCCCCTCTGCTGCTATGATGTAATTTAAAGGTGCTGGATCTCTGTATTGGATGTCTAATCTAAAATCTTCTTGTTCTAACTGGAAAGCTCCTAGACTATATATGTTTTTCATCATCAAGTCCCAGATAGGCTGCGATACATTGGTGATGTTACTTTTTAGTAATTTAACAATAAGGTTTTGAGGAATACCTTCTATGTCATCCATTCCTGGGTTTCCTGGTTCTCCTGGCCTTACAAGCCCTCCGGTGGCGTCTACTCCATCTGTAGAGAATTCACCAACTTGGTATACTTTCCCATTGACTGTGTATTGAAATGAAACGGCAATGACCTCATCGTTATTTAACCGTTGGTTTAAAGAAATATATCCCAGCTGAGAATTAATAGTATATTCATTGGCTCTTAATTTTCTTGCATTCTCAAGGGTTAAAAAATCTGAGCCATCTTGAACTTGAACGCCACCAAATCCTTGTTGCACGGTAGCTATATCTCGTATTTGTTCATTTAAGATTCCTTGGGCACTTGAGTCATCAATCCCAAATGGATTAAAATCATTATTTCCATTATCAGGGAAAGAATTAGGTGGTTTGTTTAAAAATCCACCAGGGATGTTAGTAAGACCAATATTTGAAATGTCAGACTCTCCAACATCTTGCAGGGCAACAATGTTGCGGACATCTTGAGTTTGGTTGCCTCTGTTGGTAATCCAAGCTTCTACTCTAGTAATTTGTACATTGGAACGAATAAAAGGATATTGCTGCAATGCCCTATCATAGGTGTCTCTAAAATAATGAGCTAAGAAAAAGTGACGGTTTTCATCATAGTCTAGAGCGTATATATCAAAATCTGTAATGGTACCACCACCCTCTGTGGTTACGTTTCTAGTTTCAGATTGCTGCTCAGAGAATACACCTGTAATTTTAGTTTTTCCAAATTGTAATTCTGTTTTTACACCAAATAAACTTTGGGCACCCGGTATTAAAGTGCTGTTAAGAGGCATACTCACATTACCAACCTCGATAGATCTTATAATATCATCCTCGGTAGGAGTGAATTCTAATTTTACTTGATTTTGAAAATCAAAGGTTGATTGGGTATCGTAATTTGCAGTTACCTGTAAACGCTCTCCAACTTTTCCAAGCAAACTTAAACTGATACGTTGGTCAAAATCAAAAGAGAAGTTACTTCTGTTTCTGGGAGAAAATGCTGGATTATCTTGTTTGGTGTACAAAAGTCCTAAATCCATCTCTACGGTACCTTGAGGTATTACCTCTATGGTGTTTCCTCCAAATACAGACTCAAAAAAGCTAGAATTAACATAAAACTTGGGTAGTAAATTTTTCTGACCATCTTGTGAGCCATCTTTTCTTCCATCGGCGGCATCAATTTTTTCTTTGAAATAATCGCGCATTTGCTCTTTTAAGATTAAATCACGATAAGCCTCAGGACTCAACACAAGGGGAAGACCTACATTAAAATCACCCAACATTTCACTGTAATAGTAGCTGTCTGTAACAGGGTCATAGGTGTATAAATTTTCTATAGAAGAGGATGGAGGCAGCTCAATACGACCCATAGAAGATCCTGTCGCGGTGGAGTCCTGTGCAGTTGCACTAGAGATACACCCCAAAATGATGCTAAAAAATACGAATTGTTTAAAAAAGTTATTTTTAAACTTGGTGAAATTTATACCCAATATTTATAATTTTTTTAAAGCCTGCTTTATAATTTCCTCTATGGTTGCCTGCGGATATTGCTTGATCACTGCGTCACAAACTTTCTCAGCTTGCTTGCGTGTAAAACCTAAAGTATCCAAAGCAGATAACGCTTCATTTTTATTGGTATTGCTTGAAACTACAGAAACATCGTCTAAGCCATACACCTTTACTATTTTATCTTTCAAATCCAACAACACTCTTTGTGCTGTTTTTGCTCCAATTCCCTTCACAGATTGAATCGTTGCTACATCACTCGATGCAATAGCCTCAGATACCTGTTGTGGAGATAAAGAAGACAGCATGGTTCTAGCTGTACTTGCCCCAACCCCAGAGACTGAGATTAATAACCTAAAAATTTCTCGCTCTACTACACTTGAAAAACCATACAAAATATGTGCATCCTCACGAACTTGTAAATGCGTGAATAATTTAATGTTCTCTGATGTTGGTAATTGTGCAAAAGTATGTAATGAAATGTTTACAAAATACCCCACCCCGTGACAATCTATAACAACGTTTGTGGGAGATTTCTCAACAAGTCTTCCCTGTAATTGGGTTATCATGCGTTTTTGTTAAGTTATTTGTGCCAAATATAGTATATTTTATTGGCTTTTGTGGAGGGTTAAAAACTAAATTTATTGCTGAAATATTACTGCTTCTGAGCGGTTTTCTCTCGCTTTTCTTTTTGCTGTGCATCTACCACAGAAACTGCTGCCATGTTTACAATTTCTTCTACACTAGCACCTAGCTGCAGAATATGAACAGGTTTTCGCATACCAAGCATAATTGGGCCAACAGAATCAACACCATTGATCTCTTTTAATAATTTATAATTGCTATTGGCTGCGTCTAAATTTGGAAATATTAACGCATTTACTTTTTTTCCTGCAAGCTTAGAGAACGGAAATTTACTTTGTAACATTTCTTGATTTAAAGCAAAATCTGTTTGTAACTCTCCATCGATGTGCATATCTGGATTGGTTCTATGCAAATAGGCAACGGCGTCTCGCACTTTTGTTGCATGCGAGTCTTTTGAGGACCCAAAATTTGCATAGCTTATCATGGCTATAACTGGCGTTAGACCAAACATTTTCATGGTGTAATTTGTCATCTGGGCTATCTTGGCCAACTCCTTGGCAGTAGGATCAATATTGATGGAGGTATCACTAATAAAAATTGGGCCTCTTTTAGTGAGCATCATATTTGTAGTTGCTACTTTATTTACACCATCAAAACGCCCCACAACCTCTAACACAGGTCGCAATACTGAGGGGTAAGCCCGAGAATAGCCTGAAATCATTGCATCTGCATCTGCTTGGTTGAGCATCATAGCTGCAAAGTAATTGCGCTCTCGCATTAACTTTTCTGCATCAAAAAGAGTAACACCGTTTCTATGTCTATTTTCAAATAACTTTTTTGCGTATCTCTTTAAATTCTCGGCTTGATCATCTGCCTTTGGATCCATTATTTCTATATCTGCATCAAATTCAAGTTGCTCCATAAGCTCTTGTATTACAGCTTTTCTTCCCAACAAAATAGGAATCCCTATACCTTCTTCATAGACAATTTGAGCAGCTTTTAATACATTTAAATGATCTGCCTCTGCAAAAACAATACGCTTTGGGTCTTGCTTTGCCCGGCTAAGCAACATGCGTATGATTTTATTATCTCCACCCATGCGCTGGTTCAGCTCATCTTTGTACTTTTTCCAGTTGTTAATTGGCGCAGTTGCAACGCCACTTTCCATAGCAGCTTTTGCTACAGCCGGAGGAATATGGTCTATGAGTCTTGGATCAAAAGGTTTGGGGATAATATAATCTTTTCCAAAAATAAGTTTGGTCTCTCCATAAGCAATATTAACTTGCTCCGGGACAGACTCTTTAGCTAGAGCTGCCAATGCTTTTACAGCAGCCATTTTCATAGCCTCGTTTATCTTGGTAGCACGAACATCAAGGGCACCCCTAAAAATAAAAGGAAAACCCAACACATTATTTACTTGATTAGGATGGTCACTCCTACCTGTTGCCATAATAATATCATCACGTGTTTTACAAGCTAGTTTATATTCAATCTCAGGATTTGGATTTGCCATAGCAAAAACAATAGGATCTGCAGCCATTGATTTAAGCATGCTAGGGGTTACAATATCTGCAATAGAAAGTCCAACAAAAACGTCTGCATCTACCATGGCCTGATCTAAGGTGTCTATCTTTCTATGGGTTGCAAATTCTGACTTCTCTGGAGATAACTCAGACCTGTCATCTCTAATAACTCCTTTGCTATCTAACATCACAATATTTGCTCCCACTGCTCCAAAGGCCTTGTAAAGTCTTGTGCAAGATACTGCTGCAGCACCAGCTCCGCTTATAACAATTTTTACTTCATTAATTTTTTTATGTGTTAACTCAATTGCATTTAAAAGTGCCGCAGCAGAGATAATAGCCGTGCCGTGCTGGTCATCATGCATAACAGGTATATCCAACTCTTCCTTCAACCTTCTTTCAATCTCAAAAGCTTCTGGAGCTTTAATATCTTCAAGGTTAATACCACCAAAAGTAGGTGCAATGTTTTTTACAGTTTCAACGAATGCATCAACATCTTCGGTATCTATTTCGATATCAAAAACATTAATATCTGCAAATATTTTAAACAACAACCCCTTACCCTCCATGACAGGCTTAGAAGCCTGTGGTCCAATATTACCAAGACCTAACACTGCTGTTCCATTGGTAATAACAGCTACCAAATTTCCTTTGGCAGTGTACTTGTATACATTTTCAACATCTTTGGCTATTTCCAGACAAGGCTCTGCCACACCAGGAGAGTATGCTAGAGATAAATCTCTTTGTGTTGCATATTTTGTGGTAGGCACTACTTGTATCTTACCAGGGCTGGGCTTGGAGTGATATAAAAGGGCTTCTTTACGTTTACTTTTTTTACTCATAACAACAACTTGTTTTTTTATGGTATACTACAAATGTAACAGAGTGAAATTAAAACAGTGTCTAAATTAAATATTAATTACAGGCTATAAACACTGGATACTAGTTTGGTTATTAATTATAGTATTATGGTTTTAAGAATTCTATATTTCTGCGCAATCCCTCAAATTTGGTGCGCTTTAAAGGACTCTTTTTGAAAATTTCTGAAAATACTTCTTTGGTAACTTCTTCCCAATCTTTCTTAGAGTTGGATAACACCTGTGGATGAGGATCAAATAAAGGTTCTTTGTGGGCTTTACTAAATCTGTTCCAAGGACAGACATCTTGACAAACATCACAACCAAACATCCAATCATCAAACTGCCCACTCACACTCGAGGGAATTTCATTTTTAAGTTCAATGGTGAAATAACTAATACATTTACTACCATCTACCTTATAAGGCTCTACAATGGCCTGTGTTGGGCAAGCATCTATGCAGGCCGTACAGCTACCACAGTGATCTGTTACGGGCGTGTCATACTCTAGGTCAAGGTCCACAATTAGCTCTGCAATAAAATAAAAAGAGCCTGCTTGTTTGGAGAGTAAGTTACTATGCTTACCAATCCAACCTAGACCACTTTTTGCAGCCCAAGCTTTATCTAAAACAGGAGCACTATCCACAAAAGCGCGTCCATGAACATCTCCCACGGTTTGTTGTATGCAATGTAACAATTCTTTTAGTTTGTCTTTAATTACAAAGTGATAATCTGTACCGTATGCGTATTTAGATATTTTATAACTATCATCTCGCTGCAGTTTACTGGGGTAGTAATTTAGTAGCAAAGAAATGACACTTTTAGAACCCTCTACAAGTTTGGTGGGATCAAGACGCTTGTCAAAGTGGTTTTCCATGTACTGCATCTGTCCATGTCTATTTTGGTTGAGCCAAGCCTCAAGCCTGGGAGCCTCTTGTTCCAAAAACCCTGCCTTGCTTATACCACAAGACATAAAACCAAGGCGCTTTGCTTGGTCTTTAATAAAAGCCGTATGTTGGTGTTTTGAGGTAATAGCTATGTTATTTTACTTCTTAGCCTTTTAAATAAAAATAAGAGAATCTTGGCAACTCTTATATCTAGGCAAATTATTAAAACAATCCTCCTTGAGTGGGGTCCTTTACTTTTCCTAAATGAGTATAGGCAGCCTGAGTTACCTCTCGCCCTCTTGGAGTGCGCATAATAAATCCTTGCTGAATCAAAAAGGGTTCATACACTTCTTCTATGGTCTCTGGACTTTCTGAAACCGCAGTTGCAATGGTGGTTATCCCTACAGGACCTCCTTTAAATTTATCGATAATGGTATGAAGTATTTTGTTATCCATTTCATCCAATCCATGGGCATCTACACTAAGGGCTTCTAATGAGAACTTAGCAATAGCAATGTCAATGGTACCATTTCCTTTAATTTGAGCAAAATCTCGCACTCTTCGTAACAGTGCGTTTGCAATTCTTGGAGTTCCTCTACTTCTACCTGCAATTTCAATAGCAGCTTCCATAGAGATAGGGACTTCCAAAATACCAGCACTACGCTGCAGTATGGTTGTTAGAAGCTCTGTGGTATAGTATTGTAATCTAGATGTAATACCAAAACGTGCTCTCATAGGAGCCGTTAAAAGCCCAGATCTAGTGGTAGCTCCCACCAAAGTAAATGGAGCTAAATGTATTTGAACTGATCGAGCATTAGGACCAGATTCTATCATAATATCAATCTTGTAGTCTTCCATAGCAGAGTATAAATACTCCTCAACTATTGGGCTTAACCTATGTATTTCGTCAATAAATAATACATCCCGCTCCTCAAGATTTGTGAGCAGTCCTGCTAAATCTCCAGGCTTGTCTAAAACAGGTCCAGAAGTTACTTTTATCCCCACCTCTAATTCATTTGCTAGAATATGCGCCAAGGTAGTTTTACCCAATCCTGGGGGGCCATGAAAAAGTGTGTGATCCAAAGCCTCGTCTCTTTGATTGGCAGCTTGTACAAATATCTGCAGGTTTTCAAGAGCTTTATCTTGCCCTGTGAAATCATCAAAACTAAGGGGTCTTAACCTCTTTTCGAGTTCTGTATCTTTAGGTGTTAAGTGCTCTTGAGATGGGTCCAGATGTTCATTCATATAACAAATATACAAAGGGATTCATTACAAAATAAACCAACAATATTAAGATATAAACAAATATGTTGTATACATAACTACAACAAACTAAAGGTTAGTGTGTATGTAGTGTTTTAATTTATATTTTTACAAATCATCCAATTCTATAGTAATGCCTACACAACCAAAACTTACTCGATTTAATCAAAATGTGTTGTCGAAATATCAAATCTACAATAGCATATTTATGACCCTTCCCTTTGACACCATCACAAAGACCGGTGCGCTTCTGCCCCTTTTTCATGAAACCTGCCAAAAAGGGTTTAAAAAAGAGCAGGACCCTACTACTATAGTCGAGACCTTTTTCAAAAAATACCAAGCAAGACGCTCTAAAGAGAGCCAAACTAATCTGTTATTTAGATTTATACAATACATAGAGCGGCAAGTAGTTTTATTTGATGCCATTGAAGATGCTGGATTTCCCATTGTAAATAACATGGATGGAATTGGCACATTGCGCTCTTTAAAGGAAAGTGCAACTGCTGAAAACAAACTAGAAACCCTAAAAAAATACCTTGAAGAATTTAAAGTACGTATTGTACTAACTGCCCATCCTACTCAGTTTTACCCCGGTGCGGTTTTAGGAATTATCACAGATCTAACACAGGCCATACGTGAAAATGATTTACTACGTATAAATGACCTTTTAGCACAATTAGGGAAAACACCTTTTTTTAAACATAAAAAACCTACACCTTACGATGAAGCTGTAAGTCTAATTTGGTATTTAGAAAATGTGTTTTACACATCCTTCGGAACCATCTATGACTATATCCAGGAAAACATTTTTGATGGAAAACATATAGAAAATGATATCATTAATATAGGTTTTTGGCCAGGAGGAGATAGAGACGGAAACCCTTTTGTTACTCCAGAAATTACCTTAAAAGTTGCCGCAAGACTTCATGATACCATCATAAAAAACTACCATCGAGATATTAGAGGTTTAAGAAGAAAATTAACCTTTAATGGTGTAGAGCATCGTATTATTGAACTAGAAACACAACTTTACAACATTATTACACATCAAAAATCTTCTCTTACTCTAGATTCTTTTACCCAAGAATTAAAAGAAATAAAACAATTAATAATAGACCAGCATCAATCACTTTACATCAATCAAATAAATAGTTTACTAAATAAAGTACATCTCTTTGGGTTTCATTTTGCAAATCTTGACATTAGGCAAGATAGCCGTAAACATGCCCAATTTTTCAACACCCTAGTTACTGCCTTAATAGAAAGTGGTAGCACTATGTTTCCAGAGAACTATTTTGATTTAACAGAAAATGAGCAAATTGAAATACTCTCGAAAGTGCAGGGAAAGGTTGATCTATCTATAATTAAAGATAAGCAAACACTAGAGGCGCTCCATACCATGAAGGCGATAAAAACCATTCAAACAACAAATGGACAGGCCGCCGCAAATCGATATATTATAAGTAATAACCAAAGCACCCTGCACGTTATGCAACTTTTTGCGATGTTAAAGATAGTTGCATTTCAGGAAGCATTAACGGTAGATATTGGACCCTTATTTGAAACCATAACAGATTTAGAAAATGCCCCAAGGGTTATGGAAGAGTTATACACAAATCCTAGCTATGCGGCACATTTAAAAACCAGAGCAAACAAGCAAACCATTATGTTAGGCTTTAGCGATGGCACAAAAGATGGTGGATATTTAATGGCAAATTGGGCCATCTATAAAGCAAAAGAAAACTTAACTAAAATATCAAGACAATACGGCATTACGGTTATTTTCTTTGATGGCCGAGGCGGGCCCCCTGCAAGAGGTGGAGGGAAAACACATAACTTTTATGCCTCTCTAGGACCCACCATAGAAGATAAGGAAGTACAATTAACCGTTCAAGGACAAACCATTTCTTCTAATTTCGGAACCTTAGAATCATCACAATACAACTTAGAACAGTTAATTACCTCTGGTATAAGCAATAGCCTACTTAACAGAGATTTAAACATGACCCAAAGCAATACAGAGGTGATGACAGATTTGGCACAACGTAGCTATAAAGCGTATGCTAGTTTTAAGTCACATCCTAAATTTATATCCTATTTAGAGCACATGAGCACCTTAAAATATTATGCTAAAACAAATATAGGAAGCCGTCCCTCAAAACGCGGGAAAGCAGAGGGATTAGTTTTTGAGGATCTAAGAGCTATCCCATTTGTGGGATCATGGAGCCAATTAAAGCAAAATGTACCTGGGTTTTTTGGTGTTGGTACCGCTTTAAAACATTATGAAGATAGTAATGAATTTGAAAAAGTACAGCATCTTTTCAATACCTCAGAGTTCTTTAAAACACTTATAGAAAACAGCATGATGTCTTTGACAAAATCGTTTTTAGGACTCACAAAATACATGAGCGAGGACAAAGAATATGGAGCATTTTGGAATGTAATCTATACAGAATATAAGACCTCAAAACGCCTTCTTTTAAAACTCACCGGATACAGGCAACTTATGGAGAAAGAGCCTGCAGGAAAAGCCTCTATTGCAGTTAGGGAATCTATTGTGTTGCCGCTGTTAACCATACAGCAATATGCACTAAAGAAAATTCAGGAATTAGAGAAAGAACCTGTTAAAGATGTGGCTCAAATAGCGATTTATGAGAAGTTAGTGATGCGCTCTTTATTTGGAAATATTAATGCTAGTAGAAACTCTGCATAAACCCCATAAAGGATATAACATCTGTGTAAACAAAAAAAGCCCTTTCTAAGTAGAAAGGGCTTTTTTTTAATGTACTTGTTAATGATGCAATTCTTCTTCATTTTCCATCATAGGAACATCCTGTGGTATGAAATCTTGGCCTGCAATCATGTAATCTGTATCATCACTATTTGGCTTTGAATAATCATAGGCCCAACGATGTACCTCAGGAAGAGGACCGTCCCAGTTTCCATGAATATGTTTTACCTCTGCGGTCCATTCTAGGGTTGTAGCATTCCAAGGATTTTTTGGTCCTTTCTTTCCGTAGTACATAGAATGAATAAAATTGTATAAGAACACTATTTGTGCTCCTGCTGTGATGATTGCAAATATGGTAATGACAACATTAACATCTGCCAAATCATCAAAGTATGGGAAAGCTGTATTGGTATAGTAACGTCTTGGTAAGCCTGCCATGCCTATAAAGTGCATCGGGAAAAACACACCATATGCGCCAATAACAGTGATCCAGAAATGTACAAACCCTAAGTTTTTATTTAACATGCGGCCTTCAAACATTTTTGGGAACCAGTGATATACACCAGCAAACAAACCATAGAGTGCAGATATACCCATTACAAGATGGAAGTGAGCTACTACAAAATAGGTGTCGTGAACATTTATATCTAGTGCACTATCTCCTAAAATAATACCTGTTAATCCTCCGGTAATGAAGGTAGATACAAAACCAATAGAAAATAACATGGCAGGATTCATTTGCAAGTTTCCTTTCCATAGGGTTGTAATCCAGTTAAAAGATTTTACCGCAGATGGAATAGCAATAAGTAGGGTTGTAAAAGTAAATACAGAACCTAAAAATGGATTCATCCCAGAGATAAACATATGGTGACCCCATACGATGGTTGACAGAAATGCAATGGCTAGAATGGAAGCTACCATCGCCCTGTAGCCAAATACTGGCTTACGAGAATTTGTTGCTAATATTTCTGAAACCATACCCATTGCTGGTAGTATAACAATATATACCTCAGGGTGTCCTAAAAACCAAAATAAGTGTTCAAATAATACAGGGGAACCTCCTTGGTTGTGTAACACCTCTCCAGCAATAAAGATATCTGATAAAAAGAAAGAAGTACCAAAACTTCTATCCATGATAAGCATGAGCGCTGCAGATAATAATACTGGGAAAGATACAATACCAATTATGGCTGTTACAAAAAAGGCCCATATAGTAAGTGGAAGACGCGTCATACGCATTCCTTTTGTTCTTAAATTGATAACCGTTACCACGTAATTTAATGACCCAAGTAAAGAGGATGCAATAAATATTGCCATAGAAACAAGCCATAGCGTCATACCAGCTCCAGAACCGGGTATTGCCTGAGGCAATGCACTAAGGGGCGGGTAGATGGTCCAACCTGCAGAAGCAGGACCTGCTTCGACAAATAATGACATAACCATGATTAAACTTGACAAGAAAAACAACCAATAAGAAACCATGTTCAAAAACCCAGATGCCATATCTCTTGCACCAATTTGAAGCGGAATAAGTAGATTACTAAAGGTACCACTCAGGCCGGCTGTTAATACAAAGAAGACCATAATAGTTCCGTGAATGGTAACTAGTGCAAGATATACACTAGGGTCCATAACACCACCTTCTGCCCATTTACCCAATAACATTTCAAATACTACAAATGGCTCCTCTGGCCAAGCAAGCTGCATTCTCATCAAAATAGACATTGCGATACCAATAATCCCCATAAACAAACCTGTAATAAGGTATTGCTTAGAAATCATTTTATGATCTGTACTAAATATGTATTTAGTAATGAATGTCTCTTTGTGGTGATGCCCGTGATCATCTACTGCGTGTTCTTCTGCGTGTGCTGACATATCTTAGCTCGTTTTTTATTTATTTAGGGATGTTGCAATGGTTGCTTGTTGTGCAATCCAAGCATCATACTGTTCTTGAGTTTCTACTATAATTTTCATCTGCATGTTGTAGTGGTTGGTACCACAAATCTTGTTGCAAAGCAATAGGTAATCAAACTCATAAGGCTCTAATGCTTCTTCACCTTTTGCAATTAATTCTATAGAGTTTTTTCTTCTAATGGAGTTAATCCTGCTGACTTTACCCATAACCTCTTCATCCAATCGCATTTGTTCTGTGGTGATGGAGGGAGTAAATGCAAACTGAGTGATCATACCAGGAACACAATTCATTTGCGCTCTAAAGTGAGGCATATAGGCAGAGTGTAAAACATCCTGAGATCGCATTTTAAATAATATTTTTCTACCCAGTGGCAAGTGTAGTTCATTAACAACTATATCATCTTGTGCATTTGGATCTGAGGTATCTACACCCAATTGGTTTGCACCTTCAATTAAACGTACATTGGCCTCACCAAGGGTATTATCTTCTCCACTATAACGAGCTCTCCAGTCAAACTGATATGCATACAACTCAACAATCATTGGATCCTCATCTTCACTGACATTCATGATATCTGTCCAGGTAAATAGACCGTAGATAATAAGCCCTGCCAAAACAATTACTGGTATCACAGTCCAGATAAATTCTAACTTGTCATTATCTGCAAAGTACAAAGCACGGTTGTTTTTATTTCCTCTGTACTTAAAAGCGAAATAGCTTAACAACCAAAGTGTAATAAATCCTACAAAGAAAATAAGAACCATGGATATCAACCATAAATCATCAATTCCTTGTCCATGCTCTGAGGCGGCTTTAGGTAATAAAACCTCGCCCCATTTCCAGAATGAAACAATTAATATAGCATAGGTAACAAACACAAACATGAGCATCAACCATCCGTTAATATTGTTGTCTTTGTCTGAAGCAATCTCTGAAGATTCACCTAGCTGCTCTGGTGTTTTTGACATTCCAAAAATCTTTGCCATCTGCAATACAGTGATTCCGAAGAGAATGATTACTAATACAATTAAAAATGCGGTCATCGTTAGTTGTCTTCTAAATAATTAATAATGATAATTTTTACTTTCTTTCATAAATGGGTTGTTTTTCAACAACAGTGGCGCTTTTGTTAATGCTGTAAAAACAACAAGGATAAAAAGACCAAGGAAAAACAATACAGACCCTATCTCTGGTATTCCTATAAACCAGCTTTTACCAACTGTTCCAGGCATTACCATCACAAATATATCTATGTAATGTCCTACTAATATTACAATTCCTGTTAACACTACAAACCAATTTACACGCTTGTAATCGCTATTCATTAACAGCAATAGTGGGAATAAGAAGTTCATAGCCAACATGCCAAAGAATGGCAAGTTAAAGTCTTCTATACGTGTCATAAAATAGGTAACCTCTTCTGGAATGTTTGCGTACCAAATCAACATAAACTGAGAGAACCATAGGTAGGTCCAGAAAATACTAAAACCAAACATAAACTTAGCCAAATCATGGATGTGACTGTCATTGACTATTTCTAGGTATCCTTGAGATTTTAAGAATATGGTAATTAAAGCAATTGTTGTGATGGCACACACCATCATACCAGCAAGAACATACCAACCAAATAGTGTTGAGAACCAGTGTGGGTCAAAACTCATAATCCAATCCCAAGACATCATAGACTCAGTGTATAAAAAGAATACTAAAAATCCAGCTGAAATTCTAAAGGTCTTTTTAAAGTTACTATAGTCGTTTGCCTTTGCGAGGTCTCCTGCACGAGAAAACTTAACTGCAAAATGACGGTAGGTAATCCAACCCCCTAGGAATATGGCTGCTCTTATTAGCATCCATGTACCGTTGAGCCATCCAGATTTACCTTTAATTAAAGCATCATGAGCAACAACCTCTGGATCTGCCCACACAAATATGTGATTGATATGAAATCCTGACAATCCTAATAAAACAAACATGATGATTCCTCCTGGCACTAGATAGGCGGTGACTGCTTCCATTACTCTAAAAAGCACGGGAGACCAACCTGCCTGAGCGGCAAAATTTACTGCATAAAAAGCCAAGGCTCCAAGTGCTATCATAAAGAAAAAGAAACAAGCAACATACAAGGCAGACCAGGGTCTGTTTTGTAGTTGATGTAAGGTATGTTCTAAATGTTTTTCTTGATCTGCAGCACTGTGAGAGGCTCCGTGAGCTGCATCTGTATGGCTGTCGTGACTCTCTTTTGAGGACGTAGTGTGATCATCACCATGTGCCGCCATCATTTCTTTTACCTCTGCAGTAGATCCTGGAGCAGACAAAAATCCTGCACCAATACCAACAGCACCAAGTACCATCAATATGATAGCGAATAATTTAAGTTTACTAGGTAGCGTATAATTCATATCTAAGCTATTCTATTGTTCTTTTGTTTAATGTTTTTGTTAATCATTTGATTGATTAGCCCCAGCAACTTCTTCAAGTTCTGGAACAAGAAGTGGTGTCCCTTCTAATGTTGCTTTGAGGTTCATAACATGTTGTGTTATTTGCCAACGTTCCAACTCATTAGTTTGAGAGGCATAAGATCCCATAGAGTTTAATCCATACATCTGAACGTGATACACCCCACCTTGAGTAATTAATCTTCCCGGGGCAGCGTAACTTGGTATCCCAAGAATCTTCTCTCGTTGCATTAAAATTCCATTTCCATCTCCTTTATCACCATGACAAACAGCACAATATATGGTATACAATTCTTTACCTGCGTCTAAGTTTTTTTGAGTAACCTCTAATGGGTTTTTCAACTCTTTTTTAGCAGCATCCGAACCTTTTTTTGTGTCTGGGTACTCATAAGGAGCATATCCTCTTGGCACGGTTCCCAAAACAGGTAACATTGCTTCTTGCTGATTTGGAAAAACCTCATACTCACCATAGGTTTCATATCCTACCGGCTCATACATATTTGGCATATATTGGAAACTAGGTTTGGTGTCACCTCCGCAAGAAACCAATCCTATCAATGCTACAAGAGCAATACTTATATGGAGTATCTTTTTCATATTAATGATCATCATCAGATTCTACTATACTAATTTCAACAGCTCCTGTATCTTGCAAGAACTTAGACATTTTATCTATATCATGGTGTGAAGCATCAACAGCCATTAAAAAATGATCGTCTGTTGTTCTTACATCAGGATTTTCTGCTTTTTTGAATGGCCATAATTTACTTCTCATGTAAAAAGTAATTACCATTAAGTGAGCTGCGAAAAACACGGTTAATTCAAACATAATTGGCACAAAAGCAGGCATGTTTTCTATGTAACTAAAACTTGGCTTACCCCCAATATCTTGAGGCCAATCTTCAATCATAATGAAATTCATCATCGCGATTGCTACACAAAATCCTACAATACCATACATAAAAGCCGTGATGGCAATGCGTGTAGGCTCAAGACCCATTACTTTGTCTAGTCCGTGAACCGGAAAAGGTGTGTAGACTTCGTCTATATGATAGTGAGCTGCACGTGTTTGTTTAACCGCGTGCATTAAAATATCATCGTCGTTATAAATTGCATGTATCACTTTGGAAGCCATACTAGTTGTTTTTAAGTTTAGAAGCTTGTCCTGCCCAATCATCGCGTTTAGCTTTTCCTGGTAACTCGCCTAAAATTTCATCGAATAAATCATACTCTGGGTTGGTCATTTTACCTATTTGTTGAAAGGTAAATAATCCCATCGCATTTAATTTCTTTTCTAATACTGGACCCACACCTGTAATTTTCTTAAGGTCATCAGAGGTCTGAGTAGCAGCATCAAAAGTTCCTAGGGTACTTAGTAAGGTCTTTAATTTACTTTGATCGTAGGTGCCTTTTTTTGCTTTGTTTGGGGTTACAACATCATAATGCTTTACATCATCTCCATGAGTTGCACGTAAGGATTTGAACTTTGAACCAGAGCTCTTTAGTATAGACTTTACCTCTGCCTGAGCAATTACAGGGAAGGTTCTAGCGTATAGTAAAAACAACACAAAGAAAAATCCTATGGTTCCTATAAAAATACCTATATCAACAAATGTTGGTGAGAACATCGTCCAAGAAGATGGCAAGTAATCACGATGCAATGAGGTAACAATAATAACAAAACGCTCAAACCACATTCCTATGTTTACCACAATAGAGATAAAGAAAGAAAACATAATGCTTGTACGTAATTTTTTAAACCACATAAACTGTGGAGAGAATACATTACAAGTCATCATAGCCCAATATGCCCACCAGTAAGGACCCGTTGCCCTGTTTAAAAAGGCATACTGTTCGTACTCTACACCAGAGTACCATGCAATAAACAGCTCTGTGATGTATGCAACACCAACAATAGACCCTGTAAGCATGATCACAATATTCATCAGCTCAATGTGCTGTATGGTAATATAATCTTCTAGTTTAGACACCTTTCTCATAATAATCAAAAGTGTGTTTACCATTGCAAAACCAGAGAAAATCGCTCCAGCTACAAAATAAGGAGGGAAAATAGTGGTATGCCATCCTGGAATAACTGAAGTTGCAAAATCAAAAGATACAATAGTGTGTACAGATAGTACGAGTGGTGTTGCCAACCCTGCCAATACCAGAGAAACCTCTTCAAATCGTTGCCAGTCTTTTGCACGTCCACTCCAACCAAAAGATAAAATACTGTATATTCTTTTTGTAAAAGGGGTTATTGCCCTATCACGTATCATAGCAAAATCTGGTAACAGTCCTGTCCACCAAAATACAAGTGATACAGAAAGGTATGTAGAAATTGCAAATACATCCCACAATAAAGGAGAGTTAAAGTTTACCCACAATGAACCAAATTGATTTGGTATTGGTAACACCCAGTATGCAAGCCAAGGACGCCCCATGTGTATAATTGGGAATAAACCTGCTTGGATTACAGAGAAAATAGTCATTGCCTCTGCAGAGCGGTTAATTGCCATTCTCCATTTCTGACGGAAAAGCAATAATACTGCAGAAATCAAGGTTCCTGCGTGACCAATTCCTACCCACCATACAAAGTTGGTAATATCCCAAGCCCAACCTACGGTCTTGTTTAATCCCCAAACTCCAATACCGGTAGATACTGTGTAGATAATACAACCTAATCCCCATCCAAATGCAACAAGAGCAATAGTGAATACAATCCACCATGATTTGTTGGCTTTACCTTCAACAGGAGCGGCTACATCGATGGTAACATCGTGGTAGTTCTTATCTCCTATAACTAAGGGTCTTCTAATAGGTGCTTCGTAATGCGACGCCATATTTTATATACTATTTCTTAGTTAGTTACGCTTTTTTTGAATTTCTCACCTTTGTCTGATAGAATACGTTAGGTTGTGTTCCAACGGCTTCTAACAAGTGATACATTCGCTTATCTTTTTTCTCTTTATATACTTGACTATCATGATCATTGATGTCTCCAAAGACCATAGCTCCTTTATCACACGCTGAAGAACAAGCTGTTTGGAATTCTGCATCTTTAACTGCACGTCCATCACGTTTTGCCTTAAGTATTGATAATTGTGTTTTTTGAATACACATAGAACATTTTTCCATAACCCCTCTAGAACGAACATTCACATCTGGGTTTAGAACCATTCTACCTAAATCATTGTTCATGTGGTAGTCAAACTCATCATTCTCGTTATACAAGAACCAGTTAAAACGACGTACCTTGTAAGGACAGTTGTTTGCACAGTATCTTGTACCCACACAACGGTTATACGCCATATGGTTTTGACCTTGTCTACTGTGAGAGGTTGCCGCTACTGGACAAACTGTCTCACATGGAGCATGATTACAATGCTGACACATCACGGGCTGAAACGCAACCTGTGGATTTGCAGATGGGTCTTCCAATTCTGCAAATTGAGATAATGACTCACCTAGGCCAGACATGTTTGTTTTTTTAGAGCTATCTCCATCAAAGCTATCTTCTGATGAGTAATATCTATCGATACGCAACCAGTGCATATCACGACTCTTACGCATTTCTTGCTTACCAACAACTGGAACATTGTTTTCTGCATGACATGCAATTACACAAGCTCCACAACCAGTACAGGCGTTTAAATCTATAGATAGGTTAAAATGATGTCCAACAGAGCGGTCAAAAGAAGTCCATAAATCTGCCTCTGGAGAGGTTACTGGAATCTCCTGGTGATCTCTTGAAACTTTTGGTATTGGATTCCAAGCATATTCACCTTCGTGATTTGCTTTAGTGGTATTAAATATCTCTAATGTTGTTTCACGAATAATATCTCTACCCATCATTGTGTTGTGCAACTGTACACATGCAAATTCATGCATTCCAGATGCTTTCTCTACAGTAACATGTTGTACAGATGAGAAATCGCTATACAGTGCATAAGCATTTACCCCTGTTTGCATTTCTTGTTGGATAGCGGCTGTTTTTCCATAACCAAGTGCTAAACCAACAGAACCTTTTGCTTGTCCTGGCTGTATTAAAGCCGGTAAGTTTTTAAGTGAAACGCCATTAAGGTTGATAGTTACATAACTACCATTTAAACCACCATTAGCCACATTTTCATTAACAAGACCCATGCTAGCTGCATCTGCCTTTGAAACCGTTACATAGTTATCCCAAGTAGCTCTAGTGATTGGATCTGGCATTTCTTGTAGCCAAGGGTTATTTGCCTGTTGCCCATCACCTAAACTTGTTTTTGTATATAATGTAAGTTCTAAATCACCTTGTTTTTTGGCCGCTTCTAGACTTGGGTTAGACTCTTTAGGGTCAACAGAAGTCATCTTGGTAGAGAGCGCTTCATTTAACACATTCGCAGAGGAAGTAACAACGCCAGCCTCTAATGCTTTATTCCATGAACCTCCTGCCAAAACTCCAGACCAAGTGTCTTTAATGTAGTCATTGTATGGGGCAGTATTACCTGTCCATACCAGCAAACAGTCTTGAAACTGTCTTGTGTCAAATAAAGGACGGATGGTAGGTTGCATTAGGCTGAAAGAACCCTTTTTAATTTGTGCATCTCCCCAAGATTCTAAATAATGAGGGGTTGCAGCAACCATTTGTGCTATAGATGCCGTTGCATCCTTCTTCATAGAAAAGGCCAATGACATTTCTAATTTCTGATATGCTACAGCAAATTGTTCACTGTTTGGCAATGAATACACAGGATCAACTCCCACGGTAATCAATCCCTTAATAGCACCACTAATAACACCCTGCACAACACTAGCAACTTCAGATGCGCTACCCTGCCTTGTCATTTTTGGAGAAACAGCGTCCATTACAACGCTATTTGCATTTGCCTCAAGGGCCATTTTTTGTGCTGCCACACTTGGTAATCCTGTAACAATAACACCTTTATTACCTGCCTTTGCTAATTCTGCTTTTGCGCTTGTAACTGCAGTTGCAATAGCTTTCGGCAAACCAGAGGTACTACCACCAGTTAAGGCCTTTAACACTTGTAGTTGTTGTGATGGAGTTGCAGGTACACGAGTATCTGCATTTGCACCCGTTAATGACATGTTAGCTTCAAACTGGACATGACGAGACATTTTACCATTTGTTGGCACATGTCCTTTTGTATAACTAGCGTCATAGCCTCCGCCTTGCCAATCTCCCAAGAAATCTGCTCCTACAGACACAATCACCTCAGCTTTGCTAAAGTCATAATCTGCCATTGCTCTTGAGCCGTACACTAATTGAAATGCATCTAGGGCTTCAGAACAAGAAACCGTATCATACACTACGTGACGTACATTTGGAAATTTACTAGTAAATTCTTTAATTAATTTTGAGGTAGATGGACTTGCAAATGTTTGAGTCAATAAAACAACATCTTTGCCTTGCATCTGGTTTAGTTTTCCGGCAACAGCTGCATCAAAATCTGTCCAAGAAACGTCTTTACCAGCAAGTTGTGGTGCTTTTAATCTGTTGTTATCATACAATGATAATACAGAAGCATGTACCCTCGCATTTACACTACCACTGTGGGCAGATAAATCATTTCGCTCTATTTTTATTGGACGACCTTCACGAGTTTTAACAAGTACATTTGCAAAATCAAAACCATCAGCGATGGTACTTGCATAATAGTTTGCTACACCTGGAACAATTTCATCTGGTGCTACAACGTAAGGGATTGATTTAATGACGGGTCCTTCACATGCGGCCAAAGATGCTGCAGCTGTTGTGAAACCAACGTACTTTAAGAAATCACGACGCGTAGTTGAAGAAGCCTCTAAGGTTTCTTTATCACCCAAAAACTCATCTGTTGGTATGTCCGTAACAAATTCGTTTTGCTGCAACGCCTCAACAATAGTGCTGTTTTCATCTAGCTCCTCAACACTTTTCCAGTATTTCTTGTTTGATGCCATATTATATAATTTCGATGTGCGAACTACGTTTCTTGTTCTGAAATACTAAGCTTCAACTTAGAATCGTTTTTCGTTTTTAAAATTTTTAATTTATTATTAGTGAATTAGTAGTGACACTTACCACATTCTAGCCCACCCATTTGCGCAGCTGTTAACTGCTCTACTCCATATTTCTTGGATAATTCTTCATGAATTTTATTGTAGTAATCATTTCCTTGAACCTTAACATTGGTTTCACGGTGACAATCAATACACCACCCCATTGTTAAAGGTGAATATTGATACATGATCTCCATCTCTTCAACTGGACCGTGACATTTCTGACAATCTACACCAGCTACAGTAACGTGTTGTGAGTGATTGAAATAAGCAAAGTCTGGAAGGTTGTGAATACGAACCCATTTTACTGGCTCTGTCTCACCTGTATATTTTTGGTTGTCTTCATCCCAACCAACTGCTTTGTATAGTTTTTGTATTTCTTTGTTGTAATCTACCCCATACTCAGCAAGACCTTCTGCTTGAACACCTTCTGCAACTTCACCAATACTCTTGTGACAATTCATACAAACGTTAAGAGAAGGAATACCAGAGTGTTTACTTTTTCTTGCAGATGAGTGACAGTAATTACAATCAATCTCATTGGAACCAGCATGAATTCTGTGAGAATAGTGAATTGGCTGAACAGGAGCATATCCCTGATCTATACCAACACTCATAAGTCCACCATATATAAAATAGGCAGAGCTTAGTAAGAGAATAACTGCTGAAACTAGAAGTAAAAATTGGTTTTCAATAAATGCTTTCCAAATAGGTTTACGTTGTTCTTTAACCGGGAGAGCAACACCATTGGCAACAGCAAATTTGTTTAAGGTTTTTGTTACCAAAAACAATATAGTGACCAATAATAAAAACACTAGGGAAAGAATTCCAAGTATAATATTATTTGAAACGCCACTACCAGACCCTGCAACTGCAGCTCCGGGAACTGCAACAGGAGCAACTGGCACTTTCTTTTCTGTATAAGTGTAGGCTACAATGTCATCAATGTCTTTGTCGCTAAGACCAGGAAAAACATTCATTGCAGATTTGTTGTACTCCTCATAAATAGCATTGGCACGAGAATCACCAGAGGCAATTAACGCAGCACTGTTTTTAATCCAACTATACAACCACTCTTTCTCATACTTATCTCCAACACCATACAATGCAGGACCCGTTGCCTTTTTGTAGAGTTTGTGACAAGCAGCACAATTTGCCTTAAATAATTTTTCACCCAGGGCGGCGTCACCACCATTAGCAGAAACTGCAGCAGTATCATCTGCGGGAGTAGCTTGAGCCAATACATTTGTAGATAACGATAACGCGAGGGCTAAGGTTACTACTGACAAAATTGAGGAAAGTCTTCTTAAATTCACCTTTTGCATACTAATGTTAATTTTCGTCAATAGTTTGGCACGTAATTGGTTAGTAATTTACCTTAAAAAATAAGCCCTTTACGATGCCATAAATAACTGTGCAAAAATACTACATAAAGACGAAATTTGAAATCTAATTATTTTGTATAATCTTAATTTATAATTGTTCTAAATAATAAATTTATACTTCAACAACAGAAACTCTTGTACATTTGTAATAACAACCCTATTCTATGAAAAACCGCAACACATTTAACCTATTTATTATCAGTATTTTACTTGTTTTTTTAACACAAAACTCTTTTGCCCAATCTGGTATTGTAACCATAAATGCTGACACCCAAATAGATGATTTACTCACCATAAAAAAGAAGTTAGAAAGTGACAACAAAATGGATCGGGGCTATACCATCCAGTTATTTTATGGAAACAACGAGAGGGCAAAAACTACCCTAAAAAAATACAGAAAGACCTACTCTTTATGGCCTGCATCTATAGAGTATGAAACCCCAAACTATAAAGTATGGGCAGGAAATTTTGCCACAAGAATTCAGGCAGACAGGGCATTAATTGAAATCAAAAGAGCGTTTTCTGGCGCTTTTGTGCTTGAAAAAAAATAATATAGCTTGCAAAAAAAAGCCGCTAGATTTATATATAAATCTGGCGGCTTTTTTATTTTAAATTAGTGTTGTGCTTGCTGTTATTTAAGTTTTTTCTTCACGGCTACTTCGTGGAAACTTTCTATAACATCACCTTGTTTGATGTCGTTGTAGTTTTTAATTTGCATACCACAATCGTATCCTTTAGCAACTTCTTTAGCATCGTCTTTAAATCGTTTTAGACTGTCTAACTCTCCGGTGTATATTACAACCCCTTCACGAATTAAGCGTATTCCTGCGTTGCGAATAATTTTACCTGTGATTACCATACAACCCGCAATGGTTCCTACCTTAGAAATCTTGAAGGTTTCTCGTATCTCTGCAGTTCCTGTAATCTCCTCTTTCATCTCTGGAGACAACATTCCTTCCATGGCATCTTTAAGATCATTAATAGCTGCATAGATAATACTATAAGTACGGATATCTATTTCTTCTTTATCAGCAATTTGCCTTGCGTTACCCATTGGCCTTACATTAAACCCAATAATAATAGCATCTGAAGCTGAGGCCAATAACACATCACTTTCTGTGATTGGACCAACGGCTTTATGTATAATATTTACCTGTATCTCTTCGGTGGATAATTTTTGTAGGCTATCTGTCAATGCCTCTACAGATCCATCAACATCACCCTTTAAAATAATATTAAGTTCTTTAAAGTCTCCAAGAGCGATACGACGTCCAATTTCATCTAAAGTGATATGACGCTGCGTACGTACAGATTGTTCTCGCTGTAATTGAGTACGACGACTGGCAATGTCTTTTGCTTCACGCTCGTCATCAAAAACATTAAATTTATCTCCTGCTTGAGGTGCTCCTGTTAAACCTAAAATAGAAACTGGTGTGGAAGGCCCTGCCTGCTTTACTTTTTTACCTCTTTCATCTTGCATGGCTTTTACCTTACCACTGTGTTGACCCGCTAGTACATAATCTCCAATTTTAAGAGTACCACCTTGCACTAAGATAGTGGATACATATCCTCGTCCTTTATCCAAGAATGCCTCAACTATGGTTCCGTTTGCAGGTTTATCTGGATTGGCTTTAAGCTCTAAGAGTTCGGCCTCTAATAAAACTTTCTCTAACAATTCTGGCACACCTGCTCCCGTTTTTGCTGAAATATCATGAGATTGTATCTTACCACCCCAATCTTCAACAAGAAGATTCATTTGTGCTAATTGTTCTTTTATCTTTTCTGGATTAGCATCTGGCTTATCTATTTTATTTATTGCAAATACAATAGGTACTCCTGCCGCTTGTGCGTGACTAATTGCTTCTTTTGTTTGAGGCATAATGGCATCATCTGCCGCCACCACAATAATAGCTAAATCCGTTACTTGAGCACCCCTTGCACGCATGGCTGTAAAGGCCTCGTGACCTGGTGTGTCAAGAAAAGCCATTTTTTGACCATCTTGCAGCTCAACGCCATAGGCGCCGATATGCTGGGTGATTCCCCCAGATTCTCCTGCTATTACATTCTCTTCACGGATGTAATCAAGCAATGATGTTTTACCATGATCTACATGACCCATAACCGTTACAATAGGAGCTCTTGCTTGTAAATCTTCTGGAGCATCTTCTACCTCTTGTATAGATTCTTCAATATCTGCAGTAATAAATTCTACCTCATAACCAAACTCTTCTGCAACAATAGAAATTGTTTCTGCATCAAGGCGTTGATTCATTGTTACCATCATACCCAAAGACATACATGCAGATATAATTCCTGTTACAGGGGTATCCATCATGGTAGCTACCTCACTGGCAGTAACAAACTCAGTCACTTTCAAGACTTTGTTATCTATGGCTTGTTGTGCTAACTCATCTTCTGTTTTCTGACGGTGAATATCACGTTTCTCTCTTCTGTATTTTACTCCTTTTCCTTTAGAAGACTTTCCTTTAAGTTTCTCTAAGGTTTCCCTTACTTGTTTTTGTATGTCTTCTTCGGTAGGCTCTGTTTTTGGAACATTGGCTCTTTGAACCGCTCTTCTAACTGGACCTCTTTTCTCTCTGTTGTTTGATTGAGCACCTCCTTTTGGAGCCTCTTTGGTGATACGACGTCTACGTCCTTTTTTATCCCCTGGAGCTCCTGGAGCTGGTTTTTTCTTTTCTGGTTTTTTAAATTGAGTTAAATCAATTTTCTGTCCTGTAAAGTTTGGACCATTTAATTTTTTATATTGAGTAGTCACAGACTCTTCAGGGACTACTGGTGCTTGTTCCTCCTCTTTTGTAGCTGGGGTGTCTTTTTTTGTTTTTACTGCTTTTGCAGCCTCTTTATCAAGTGGGGTAGCAGCTTTTTTAGGGGCCGAAGCACCTGTATCTACTTTTGATGGTTTGGCATCCTGGTTATCATCAGATATTTCTGAGGATACAACTTCTTTTTGCTTTGCTTTTACATTACCCTTGACATCAAGGTCAACTTTCCCAACTTGTTTAGGGCCTTTAAGAGTTGCTTTTGCTTCAATAACTTTCTGTGCAGCCTCAGCAGCAGCTTTTTCTGCGGCGAGCGCCTCAGCGGCAATTTTTGCGGCAGCATCTGCCTCGGCTTTGCGCTTCTCCTGCTCTTCGCGTTCACGTTCGCGATCATTAAAGAGCTCTTCTTTCTCTTTACGTTTCTCTTCACCTACTTCTTTGGACTCTACTTTTTTCTCTTTGTCCTTTGCAAAGCCTTCTGACAAGAGTCTATATTCTGTGTCAGAAATTTTTGTAGTGGGGCGTGCCTCTATCTCTATGCTTTTAGATTTTAAAAAATCTACAGCACGGTCTAGAGAGATGTTAAACTCCTTAAGTACTTTATTGAGTCGTATCGATTTTACTTCAGCCATAAAAATGCTTGTCTGTTCTTTTAACTACTTTTGAATCTTGATGATAAAAATACTACTATGTATCTTACTCGGCAAATTCTTCTTTCAATATATTGATAACCTCTTGTATGGTTTCCTCCTCAAGGTCGGTACGTTTCACTAGGTCATTAAAATCATAATCTAATACACTCTTGGCTGTGTCAAGGCCTATTTTGTGAAATTCTGCAATGATCCACTCATCGATTTCATCACTAAATTCGCTTAACTCTACATCTTCCTCTGCTCCTTCACGCAACACATCAATTTCATACCCTGTTAATTGACCTGCAAGTCTAATGTTGTGTCCTCCACGACCAATTGCTTTACTTACCTCCTCAGGACGTAAAATTACCTCAGCACGCTTAGTCTCTTCATTAATTTTTATTGAAGTAACCTTAGCAGGGCTTAAAGCGCGGGTTATAAATAAATTTAGGTTTGTGGTGTAATTAATTACATCAATATTTTCATTCCCTAATTCACGAACAATACCGTGTATCCTAGAGCCTTTCATACCCACACAGGCACCAACAGGATCTATACGATCATCATAGCTCTCAACGGCTACTTTCGCTTTTTCTCCAGGAATACGCACTACTTTCTTAACCGTGATTAAGCCATCAAATACCTCTGGGATCTCTTGTTCAAACAATTTCTCCAAAAATACAGGATTTGCGCGTGACATAATAATGGCAGGCTTGTTTCCTTTTAACTCAACACTTTCAATAATTCCACGAACATTATCTCCTTTTCTAAAAAAGTCTGAAGGGATCTGCTTGTCTTTTGGCAAGATAATCTCGTTTCCTTCATCATCTAGTAAGATCACTGCTCTGTGACGTATGTGATGTACCTCTGCGGTGTAAATATCACCCTCTAAGTCTTTAAATTGCTTATAGATAATGGTGTTATCATGTTCATGTATTTTTGAAATCAAGTTTTGTCTAAGTGCCAAGATAGAACGACGCCCTAACTGCATTAGCTTCACTTCCTCAGACACGTCCTCGCCAACTTCAAAATCATCTTCGATTTTTCTGGCCTCTGTCAACGATATTTCCTCGTTAGGATCCATCACATCTTGATCTGCAACTACCACTCTGTTTCTCCAAATCTCTAAATCTCCTTTATCTGGATTTACAATAATGTCAAAATTATCATCACTGCCGTATTTTTTCTTTAGAGCATTTCTAAAAACATCTTCAAGTATCGCCATTAGGGTTACTCTATCAATCTGTTTATCGTCTTTAAATTCTGAAAACGAATCAATTAACGCTAAATTTTCCATATCATTTTAATTAAATGTTACCATAACTTTTGCTTCTGTAATATCTGTGTAAGGAAGTACCGCTTGTTTTTGAACCGTTACTTTTCCTTTTCCAACAGGTTTGGGCTCCCGAGCTTTCCACTCTAGGGTTACCTGTGTATCTGTTGTGTGGGTAATCTTACCTTCTATGGTTTGACCCTGTGTTGTTGTTAACTTGAGATTTCTACCTAGATTTTTCTTGTACTGTCTTGGCATAGAAAGAGGTCTTGAAACCCCAGCAGAAAGCACATCTAGAGAAAAATCTTCCTCTTCTCTGTCTAAATTATGCTCTATAGCCCTACTAATTGCAATACAATCTTCTACTCTTACCCCTTTATCACCATCTATAATGACAGCAATTTTATTATCTGAGGCAATGTCTAGATCAATCAAAAACAAATGACTATGATCTTTTAATGCTTCATTTAACAATTGGGTTACTTTTTCTCTCATTAAATTTTGGTTATAAAAAGAGGGGACTAGCTGTCCCCTCCTTTTTTCATCCTAATTTCTGTGCAAATATAGTACTTTATTTGAAATTAAAAAACCTTAGCGGGGGACATTATTTTTTTGTATCTTCATGTGAGAAAATTCTATTAATATTAATATACAGCCTATGAAACGCATCCTTGTTCCAACAGATTTTTCATCACAAGCAGAAAATGCATTAAAAGTAGCTGTAGAGATTGCAACCAAACACAATAGTGAAATCTATCTTTTACACTCATTGGACATGCCAACTCAAATTCGCGGCGTGCAAAACAATGCAAGCATGCCTGAGTCTCTATACTTTATTAAACTGGCAGAAAAAAGCTTTGAAGTGCTTTTAAAAAAAGACTATCTAGGCCCAATTGAAATTCATGAAGCAATTGGACATGATGAAATTTACAGTGATATTAATAGAACTGTGAAAGAAAAAGACATTGATCTAATTGTCATGGGATCTCATGGCGCTAACGGCTTTAAAGAGCTGTTTATAGGAAGTAATACAGAAAAAGTAGTGCGTACTGCCAACATACCTGTTTTGGTGATAAAAAATGAGCATACAGATTTTAATATCAAAGATTTTGTTTTTGCTACAGATTTTGGAGAGGAGAGCCGTTGGAGTTTCACTCAGGCACAAAAATTTGCAAAAGCCATGGACGCCCAAATGCACTTACTATACGTAAACACGCCTGCAGGGTTTAAAACTACAGAACAGGCAAATAGTCTTATGCAAGATTTTATTAAAGATTCTAAACAAGAAAATCACACCATTAATATACACAACGCCTTCTCTGTAGAAGATGGTATTTTGCAATTTGCGAAGATGAAAGGTGCCAAACTTATTGGCACAAGTACTCATGGTCGAAGGGGGCTTTCTCACTTCTTTAATGGCAGCATAAGCGAAGATCTAGTAAATCACGCTAACATGCCTGTAATTACCTTCAGGATACAATAAAACCATTATATTATTGGGTTAATAGAAGACTATCTTCACAAGATATTAGCGCATAAAAAAACCCCAGATAGAATTTCTATCTGGGGTTTTTTGAATTGTATTGTGTGCTACTTAATTGTTGTGCAAAGTAACAGTTCCGTAGGTGCCAATATCCACTTTTGGAATACTAGCGTTGTAGGTTGTGTTAATTACATCAATAATTGTATTTGCAGTAAATGCATAACCTCTTGGAGTTGGATGTACTCCATCTAAAGAGAAGGCACCACCTGTAACATAGGTTGATGTTAATAATCCTCCATTATAAGCAGCTCCATTTGCAGCAACATCTGCCAAGGCAGATTTCATATCTCCATATCCAAGCTCATTAGCAGCAGCTAATCCTTCGATAATTGCATTGTATGCTGCTCCAGCAGTAGCAACACGATCTTGCTCTGTTGATGTAAGAACGAATTGGTTTGTAAGTGGTATTGATACTCCTACAATACCTAATGGATTTGAAGGATCTGGCACTGAACCTAGTGCTGAAGATGCTGTTAACACCACAAGATCATCACTTTTTACCTGACGTAATTGCCCTAAAAGCGCTGCTGTTTCTGAATCTAAACCAGCACCTATTAAAATAGCAGTTACATCAGTTAAATCAACATCTGTCATAATAGGGTAGTTAATACCTTCAACAAAATTAATTGCACGAATAGCAGCTTCTTCTGCAGAAATAAATCCACCTGCCACTAATTGTCCTAATGCACCATTATACAGAGCGAATTGAGCATTAACAGCACCTGCTGTAGCAGCATCTAAAGGTATAGATTGTGCTGGCACAGTTGTAAAGTAAGGAATAGATGTTACATCTGGAATGTTTAATAAAACTCCTTTGGCGCCACCAGCTACAAGTGCATCTACTTGAGCACTGTATGCCGCTGCAAATACATTAGGGTCTGTAATATCATTACCTCCATAGGTAGATGGGTCTAGATTTCCTGTTTGATCAACACCAGATCCACCAGAGGTAGCATATCCTAGAATATCATTGTTTCCAATCCATAAACTAAAGAAGCTTGGGTTTAATGAAGCTGCATCTGCAAGTACTGTAGAAGACTCACTAGTTGCAAATCTTGCATACCAAGGATTTGCAGTACCGTTTGCCACACCAGCAACAGAACCGTAACCAGGTGTAACTAAATGATAACTTTTTGCTCCTGGTACTCCCATGTTATTGAAAGGTCCTGTTTCGCTAGATACCACATCTGTTGTTGGCATTCCATCAAGAGGTGCAGGAAAAGGGTTTCCATTCTCATCTGCAGATAAAACTAGTCTATTGCCAAGAATTTGTTGACCTCCTAATAACAAACCTCCTAAATCATCTGAGGTAAGTGGCTGGGTGAAATCTCCACCTCCAACAAAACTAAACTGCTGGGCCATAATGTTTGGATACGAATCCTTTTGTCCAGACATAAATAATGCACCATCTGCATATCCTGCTGTTAAAGAGTTTCCGAGGGCTACGTAATTAGAGAAATCTGCATCTCCCGCATCGTAGAAACCTTCATCGGATACTGCATTTTCAAATTCTGGCTCACAACTCACCAAACCAATGGCAAGTAAACCAATCATAAATTTTATAGTATTTTTCATCTTAATTAGTTTTTTTTAGATTAAAGTTTGTAAGTGATACCTAAACCTGGTACAAATACACTTGATTTATAAGTTCCTCCAAAACTTGAGTACTGATTAATTAAACCAGCAGGTCCTCCAGATCCTTCAACGAAATAATCATAAGAGGCGTCTACTTCATTAAATTGTAAGTATAAGAATGAAGCATCAATTTCTAAACGGCTTCCTACTTTAAAGGTTAAACCAGCAGTATACCCGTTACTATCGTTACGAGGCGTCTCTGGAGCAAAATAACCAGATTGTACTGGAGATTCATCAAAGTAATATCCACCTCTTAGGGTGAAAGA
>CAJWXC010000003.1 GCA_913048215.1 uncultured Flavobacteriaceae bacterium
ATTGTGAAGAGGGTTGCGTTGGAGATTTTTTATTTGTAAAAAATTAGCGCCAGTATAACAACCAAGAATTTTTTTAGAGCCACTTCAACGCCATATAAAAAACACTTATTTTAGTTGTAATAATTTTACCCGCGCAAAAGATACTAAAATTAAAACAGGGTTTGGTTTTATACAAAACCAAACCCTGTTTTAAAGCGTTTACACTTTTTCAATCATTACGGTAACAGTACTCTTGAATGTGCTTATAAAGTTTGTTAAGCTCCCGCCAAAGCTTTAATACAATCCTTTATTTTAATTTCTAGCTCTTCCATAAGCTCTGGATTGTCTAGAAGTAATGTTTTAACCGCATCTCTACCTTGACCTAATTTGGTTTCGTCATAACTAAACCAAGATCCTGCTTTTTTAATGATTTCAAAATCTACTCCAAGATCTATAATTTCTCCCACCTTAGAGACTCCTTTTCCATACATGATATCAAACTCAACTAATTTAAAAGGAGGAGCAACTTTGTTTTTTACGACTTTTACTCGTGTTTTATTTCCTAAAACACTTCCGTTTGTGTCCTTGATTTGAGTTGATCGTCTTATATCTAAACGCACAGATGCATAAAATTTCAAGGCATTACCCCCAGTGGTAGTCTCAGGGTTTCCAAACATAACTCCAATTTTTTCACGCAATTGATTGATAAATATTACCGTGCAATTGGTTTTAGAGATGGATCCTGTTAGTTTTCTTAATGCCTGGGACATTAAACGAGCATGTAAGCCCATTTTACTATCCCCCATTTCTCCTTCAATTTCACTTTTTGGAGTTAACGCTGCCACAGAATCAATAACAATAATGTCAATGGCTCCAGAACGAATTAGATTGTCTGCAATTTCTAGGGCTTGTTCTCCATTGTCTGGTTGAGAGATAATTAAATTCTCAACATCTACACCAAGACTCTCTGCATAATACCTGTCAAAGGCATGTTCTGCATCAATAAAAGCAGCAATACCCCCTTTTTTTTGTGCCTCTGCTATTGCATGAATCGTAAGGGTTGTTTTTCCCGAAGATTCTGGGCCATAGATTTCAATCACTCTCCCTCTTGGATATCCACCCACCCCAAGGGCCACATCAAGACCTAATGAACCAGAAGGTATAACATCTACATCAATAATGGCTTGATCTCCCATTTTCATTACAGTTCCTTTACCATAGGTTTTGTCTAATTTATCTAAAGTAAGTTTTAGTGCTTTTAATTTTGCGTCTTTCTCTTTATCTGCCATAATGCTGTTTTTTATGTCTTATTTTGGTGTTAAAAATAAACCTTCGTTTTGCTTAAAACAATCAAATGCTTGCTTGTTTTTTAAAGGTTGTGAACACTTGCTTTTAAGTATTCTTACTATGCAAATATACAAAAATTTGGAAATATTCCAAATTTTGGAAGGTTTCCTTGCTATAGATTTAAGAATCATAAGTATTTAATCCATATAACATTGCTTTACCCGTCTTTTTTTCTACTTTTGAACCTTATTTCTTTTTAACCCTTAACATTCGTATAGCATGCAACTGTACAATACCCTAAGTGCCAAAGAAAGAGCCACTCTGCTAGAACAAGCTGCAGACGAACGCTTAACCCTTTCCTTTTATCAATATGCGCATATTGGTAATCCAGAACTTTTTAGAAATCATTTGTTTATTGCCTGGGACGCACTAGGTGTTTTAGGACGTATATATGTAGCCAAAGAAGGTATAAATGCACAGCTTTCTGTACCTGGAAAAAAGTTCAATGAGTTTAAAGCCTTCTTGGACGGTATTTATTTTTTGGAAAATTGTAGATTAAACATTGCAATAGAGCAAGACCTAAAGTCTTTTTTAAAGCTAAAGGTAAAGGTGCGCCATAAAATTGTAGCAGATGGTCTTAACGATACCACCTTTGATGTTACGAACAAAGGAGTTCATGTAGACGCCAACACCTTTAATGATTTAATAGAAGATCCAGATACGGTTTTGGTAGATATGCGTAACCACTATGAAAGTGAAATCGGACATTTTAAAAACGCTCTTACACCAGATGTAGATACTTTTAGAGATTCTTTAGACATCATAGAGCAAGACCTGCAGGACCATAAAGAAGATAAAAAATTAGTGATGTACTGCACCGGTGGAATTCGTTGTGAAAAAGCAAGCGCGTACTATAAACACAAAGGCTTTAAAAATGTATTTCAGTTGGAAGGGGGGATCATAGAATACACCCGCCAGGTAAAAGATAAGGGGCTAGAAAATAAATTTTTAGGGAAAAACTTTGTTTTTGATCACAGGCGCAGTGAGCGCATTAGTGAGGATATCATTTCTAATTGCCATCAATGCGGAAACCCCTTTGACAGTCATACCAATTGTGCTAATGAAGGCTGTCATTTGTTGTTTATTCAGTGCGATGTTTGCGCAGAAAAAATGGAGCATACCTGTAGTGATGAGTGCCACCAAATTATTCACCTACCCCTTGAAAAACAAAAAGAACTTCGCAAAGGAGTTCACGCAAGCAATAAGATATTTAAAAAAGGAAGATCTCAGAAGCTTCAATTTAAGAAGTAGTTTATAATTCTGAATTTTTATTCTGTAAGATTTAATACCTTTACATTGTAAACAATAGTGTTTCATTTATTAGAGAGTTTTTGGTTGTAATGATTTGTTTATTCAAACACCGTGAAGATGTAACTGAACAATGAGGTTGGTACTAACGTAGGTCTAGGGCAGGGCAATAAACAATACTTCCAAAACTCCACTATATATAATTAATATGGGCTGTACTAGCTGTGCCTCTGGCGCCGATGGACAACCAAAAGGCTGCAAGAACAATGGTACTTGTGGAACCGATGGCTGTAACAAATTGACGGTGTTTGATTGGCTTTCAAATATGTCGCTTCCTGCAAATATGACTCCCTATACTGGAGTAGAGGTGCGTTTTAAAAATGGACGTAAACATTTTTATCAAAACAACGAAAATCTTTCTTTAAGCATTGGTGATATTGTTGCCACTCAAGCAGAAACTGGACACGATATTGGCATTGTGACTCTTACTGGTGAGTTGGTACGAGTGCAAATGAAAAAGAAAAAAGAAAACCCAGATGCCACCAAACTTCCAAATCTATACAGAAAAGCCACCCAAAAAGATATAGATATATGGCAAAAGGCAAGAGACCGTGAAGCAGATATTCAAAAACGCTCTAGAGTCATTGCCATTAGGTTGGGGCTGCGCATGAAAATTAGTGATGTGGAGTTTCAAGGAGATGCCTCTAAAGTTATTTTTTATTACACGGCAGAAGAGCGCGTAGATTTTAGAGAATTAATTAAAGAATTTGCTCGTACGTTTAATTCTCGCATCGAAATGAAGCAAGTGGGCTTCAGGCAAGAAGCAGCTCGTTTGGGCGGTATTGGTTCTTGCGGTAGAGAATTATGTTGTTCTACGTGGCTAACAGATTTTAGATCTGTAAACACCTCAGCGGCAAGATATCAGCAACTTTCTTTAAATCCTCAAAAACTTGCAGGTCAATGCGGTAAACTAAAATGCTGTTTAAACTTTGAACTAGACACCTACATTGATACATTAGCAACATTCCCTAAAAATGATGTAAAGCTCAAAACAGACAAAGGGAGTGCCATTTGTCAAAAAACAGATATTTTCAAGGGATTATTGTGGTTTGCCTACGAAAAAGAGGCTATGAATTGGCACGAACTAACCCTAGAGAGGGTCAATGAAATTATTGCCATTAATAAAAAAGGAAATACGGTAGCCAACCTTGAAGAGTATAAAATAGAAACTAAAATTGATGACACCGAGCTTTTCAGTAATGTGGTTGGGCAAGATAGCCTTACTCGTTTTGATGCCCCAAAATCATCAAATCGTAGAAAGAAGAAGAAAAGACGCAATTCTAGAAAACCAGTAGGAGCAACATCTGGAAAAGCAAACAACCCAAATGCTAGAAATAAAAAACAAACAGGGGGAGCTCCTGGAAAAGCAAACAAATCAAACTCAAGAAATAAAAACCGTAACAATCGTAGTAAACCCAACAATCCAAAAAAGTAATGTATAAGTGTTTTTTTGTAAGTGTTTTATCTCTGCTTTTTCTTGCCTGTGACTACAGCGCGGTTACTGCAGACACCAAGGCAATTAGCGCTGATGGTTGGCAGGTAAAAGACCCTGCTATTTTTGAGCTGCCAATGCTAGACAGTCAAAGGACTTACAATGCATTTATAACCGTAAGAAACAACAACAAGTATCCTTTTAGCAATTTGTTTTTGATTGTTTCACTGCAGCATCCTTTTGGCAAAACAGTGGTAGATACACTAGAATATAAAATGGCAAGACCAGATGGATCTTGGCTAGGAACAGGTATTGGAAACGTGAAGGAAAATAAATTATTTTATAAGCAAAATATTGTCTTTAATGAAAAAGGAAATTATACTTTGAACATTACCCACGCAGTACGCAATAATGGAGAGCCGCAAGGCGTTAGCAAACTTGAGGGAATTACAGATATAGGCTATAGCATTGAAATTGTAAAGTAGTTTTTTGGACCACTATTTAAAATTAAAAAGAGAGTAAAATTCTAGGCCTTAACACAAAAAGTAGTACAGCATGGCTCAAAAAAAAACCACTAGAAAAAAAAAGAAAAACAAAAAAAAGGGTAGCTTCATTACCCTGTTTTGGTTGTTGTTACTAAGTGCTGTAGCGGCTGTTGCTTTATTGTTCTTATTAGCCTCATTTGGGGTGTTTGGCAGTCTTCCAGATGAAACTAGTCTCGAAAATCCAGAAAAAAATCTTGCTACAGAAATTATCTCTACAGACGGCAAGGTTATTGGTAAATTTTACAAAGAAAACCGGACTCCTGTGGCATACCAGGAGCTTCCTGAGCACCTTAAAAATGCCCTTTTAGCTACAGAAGATATTCGGTTTTATGACCATAGTGGAATAGACATTCGTGGAACACTTCGTGCAGCTGTTTATTTAGGGAGCAAAGGAGGGGCAAGTACTATTTCACAACAATTAGCAAAACAATTATTTACAAACCAAGCCTCAAGAAATAAATTTCAACGAGGGATACAAAAAGTGAAAGAGTGGATTATAGCAACTCGCTTGGAGCGCCGCTATACAAAAAATGAGATCCTCACCATGTACTTTAATGAGTATGATTTTTTAAATCAAGCCATTGGCATAGAATCTGCCAGCAATATTTATTTTGACAAAGCACCTAGCCAACTAAATGTTAGCGAATCTGCTATGCTCGTTGGGATGTTTAAAAACTCTTCCCTATACAATCCTTTAAGAAATCCAGAGGGGGTTAAAAACAGAAGAAATGTTGTTTTATCTCAAATGCATAAGTATGATTTTATTTCAAAACAGCTTAAAGACAGCCTACAGGCAACTCCCCTTGAGTTTAAATACACCCCACAAGGACACGTTGAGGGATTGGCAACTTATTTTAGAGAGTATGCCCGTGCTTTTATGGGAGATTGGACTAAAAATAATCCCAAGAGTGATGGCACTAACTTTAACATCTACAGAGATGGGTTAAAAGTCTATACTACCATTGACGCGGGCATGCAAAGCTATGCAGAAAAAGCAATGACAAGCCATCTGTCCAACCTACAAAACGAATTTACCAAGCAAAACAAATACAATAAAACAGCTCCCTTTAGAGATGTAGAGCCAGAAGAAATTGATAGAATTATAAGCAATGCTATACGCAGAAGCGAACGCTACAGAGCAATGAATGCCCAGGGAAAAAGCAAAGAAGAAATTTTAAAAAGCTTTGATAAAAAACGAAAGATGCGCATTTTCTCTTGGAATGGTGATATAGACACAGTAATGACTCCAAGAGATTCCATTAGATACTACAAAAATTACTTACAAGGCGCTATGATGTCTATGAATCCTCAAACAGGAGAAGTAAAAGCTTATGTGGGTGGTATAGATTATAAACACTTTAAGTATGATATGGTTTCAACGGGTAAAAGGCAAATTGGCTCCACCTTTAAGCCGTTTGTTTATGCCACCGCCATAGATCAAATGCACATGTCGCCTTGTGATACATTGCCTAACACCCCTTATTGTATTCCAGCTGGTACTAGAGGAAACATGAATGATTGGTGCCCTAAAAATTCTAGTGATAAATACGGAGGCATGCTATCGCTAACAAATGCGCTGGCAAATTCTATAAATACCGTTACTGCAAGACTCATAGACCGCGTTGGTCCTGAGCCTGTGATTACTTTAGTTGAGAAAATGGGAATAGACACAAAAAACATATTACCCGTTCCTTCTCTAGCCCTGGGCACACCAGATGTATCTTTATATGAAATGGTAGGAGCTTATAGCACTTTTGCTAACCAAGGGGTGTATGTAAAGCCGTCACTTATCACTAGAATTGAAGATAAAAACGGTACTGTTTTGTACCAACACACACCACAAACCAAAGACGTTATAAGTAGTGAAACAGCCTATGTTACCATTAATTTATTACAAGGTGTTACCGAGGCTGGATCTGGTTCTAGACTGCGTCATAAAACCGGCGCCAACAGCGCATATAAAACTACAGTAACGGGGTATCCTTATGAATTTAAAAACCCAATAGCGGGTAAAACAGGAACCACCCAAAACAATAGTGATGGTTGGTTTATGGGCATGGTACCTAATCTTGTTACAGGAGTTTGGGTTGGGGGCGAGGATCGCTCTGTCCATTTCGAGACTACCATGTATGGGCAAGGAGCCACCATGGCATTGCCTGTTTGGGCCTTGTACATGAAAGACTGCTACAATGACCAGCGACTGGATATATCAAAAGAGGAGTTTATCGTACCCCCAGATCTTACCATTGAGGTAGATTGTGAAAAATGGAGGTCACAAACCACGCCTAAAGACATAGACCAGGTACCTGATGAATTTGATTTTTAAATTCTCAAAAACATCAAACAAAAGCCAAAGCATGTGTAATGTACTTTGGCTTTTGTATTTTTATGAAAAATTAAAGACACATGATTAATAAAACAGTGGCAAATGTTCAACAAGCTTGTAAGGGCGTACAGGATGGAATGACTTTTATGTTAGGAGGTTTTGGTTTATGTGGGATACCAGAAAATGCAATTGCAGAGTTGGTACGCCTTGATGTTAAAAAAGTAACCTGTATTTCAAACAACGCTGGGGTAGATGATTTTGGCCTGGGTTTGTTGCTTCAAAAACGACAGATAAAGAAGATGATTTCCTCATATGTTGGAGAGAACGCAGAGTTTGAGCGACAGATGCTCAGCGGAGAGTTGGAAGTAGAGCTCATCCCTCAAGGAACACTTGCCCAGCGTTGTTTGGCTGCCCAAAGTGGGGTTCCCGCATTTTATACCCCTGCAGGATATGGCACAGAGGTAGGTGAGGGTAAAGAATCTCGAGACTTTAACGGGAAAATGCACCTGCTAGAACACGCCTTTAAAGCGCAATTCTCTTTTGTTAAAGCGTGGAAGGGAGACACTGCAGGTAATTTAATTTTTAAAGGAACTGCAAGAAATTTTAATCCAAATATGTGTGGGGCTGCAAATATCACAGTGGCTGAGGTTGAGCAGTTGGTTCCAGCAGGTGAGTTGGATCCAAATCAAATCCATATCCCCGGTATTTTTGTGCAACGAATTTTTCAGGGAGCACAGTATCAAAAGCGCATAGAGCAAAGAACAGTAAGACAACCATAGACAAAGCAAGGCTACACATTAAACAAAAAACTATGTTAGATAAAAATCAAATAGCACAACGCATCGCCCAAGAGGTAAAGGATGGCTATTATGTAAACCTTGGAATTGGCATCCCTACCTTGGTGGCAAATTTTGTGCGTGATGATATACAGGTTGAGTTTCAAAGCGAAAACGGAATACTTGGCATGGGTCCTTTTCCCTTTGAGGGAGAAGAAGATGCAGATTTAATAAATGCAGGAAAACAAACCATTACAGCCCTTAAAGGAGCTTCTTATTTTGATAGCGCCACTAGCTTTTCGATGATTCGAGGGCAACATGTAGATTTAACCATTTTGGGAGCCATGGAGGTATCTCAAAACGGAGATATTGCCAATTGGAAAATCCCCGGCAAGATGGTAAAAGGGATGGGCGGCGCCATGGATTTGGTTGCCAGCGCAGAAAATATAATTGTTGCTATGATGCACACCAATAGAGCTGGGCAATCAAAACTGTTAAAACAATGTAGCCTCCCTTTAACGGGTATAAATTGCGTTAAAAAAATTGTTAGTAATCTCGCTGTTTTAGAGATTGTGGACGGAAAGTTTAAACTCCTAGAAAGAGCCCCTGGGGTGAGTGTTTCTGAAATTCAAAAAGCAACCTTAGGAGATCTAATTATAGAGGGGGAGATTCCTCAAATGAAATTTTAATTTTTTTGTATTCCTTTTGGAATAGAATTTATAAGTCTTTTGGTGTATTGTTTAACAGGGTTTGCGTATATTTCATCTGCATCACCCAACTCTTCGATGACTCCCTTGTTCATAACCAATAATTGATCTGCCATGTATTTTACAACCGCTAAATCATGAGAAATAAAGATATAGGTAAAACCGAAATCTTCTTTAAGCTCATTCAGTAAATTAAGTACTTGCGCTTGCACAGAGATATCCAAAGCAGAAACACTTTCATCACAAATAACTAGTTTGGGCTCCATGGCGATGGTTCTTGCTATCCCAACTCGTTGGCGCTGACCTCCAGATAACTGATGTGGGTACCTATAAAAATAACTAGTCTCTAAACCAACGCGAGACAGTAGCTCCATTGCTTTTTCTTTGCGCTGCTTTTTGGAGCCTCCAATGTTGTGTACTTCCATGGGCTCCAGTATAGCCTCTCCAATAATTTTTCGAGGATGTAAAGAAGAGTACGGATCTTGAAAAATAAGCTGAATATCTTTGCGCAAAGACCTTAAGTCTTTACTTTTTAGGGTAGTGATTTCTTTTCCTTTATAGAAAATAGCTCCTTTTGTGGCTTTTTCAAGTTGAAGAATCACTTTTCCAAGGGTTGATTTTCCACAACCAGACTCTCCTACAAGGCCCAGAGTTTCTCCTTCAAAAACATCAAAACTGACCCCATTTACGGCTTTAATTTCTTGAGCTTGCCCAAATAAACCAACCTTAGTAAAATAAGATTTAGCAATATTTTCTACTCGCAGCAAAGGAGTTTTTGTGTATATACTGTGATGTCTTTTTGCGCGTTGCTGAGAGGTTATACTTTTAGGAATAAAACTATTATCTTTCATGGAGGCAATGGTTGGCAGGGTTTTATATCGCACATCAAGTGTAGGTCTTGACCCTAGTAGCGCTTTGGTATAAGGCATTTTTGGAGTCTCAAATATTTCCTTTACTGTTCCCTTCTCTACAATAGCTCCCTTATACATTACCACTACCCTGTTTGCAAGTTCAGATACAAGTGCTAAATCATGAGAGATAAAAAGCACACTCATGCCAGTTTGTTTTTGCAAGTCTTTGAGAAGCTGTAAAATTTCTTTTTGTACAGTAACATCAAGCGCTGTTGTTGGCTCGTCTGCAATTAATATTTTTGGCTTGCAAGCAATAGCCATAGCAATAATTACACGCTGGATTTGCCCCCCACTTATTTGGTGTGGGTAACTTGTGTAAATATCTTGGGGCCTTGGAAGTTGTACTTTTTCAAAAAGCTGAAGTACTTCTTTTTTTACCTGTGAGGCATTAAATTTATTGTGTTGTAATAATATTTCAGCAACCTGGAAACCACAGGTTAAAGATGGGTTTAAAGCGCTCATTGGTTCTTGAAAAATCATGGCAATATCATTGCCTCGAAGCCTAGCAAACGCCTTAGGGTGTAAGGAGAGTAAGGAGGTTTGCTCGAATTCTATACAGCCCTTTATATAAGTGTTATTGTCTGGAAGCAAGCCCATAATAGCCTTTGATGTAACGGATTTCCCACTTCCGGATTCTCCTACAATGGCTAAAATCTCATTTTCATACAATGAAAAGCTAATATCCTTAACAACGGTAGTTGTCTTTTTGTTTTTCCCAAAAGAAATGTTTAACTCTAATACGTCAAGTATTTTTTTTGTTGCCATTGTATCAAAGATAGTGAAATCACAGATGGAGACAGCACACAATTTTTATTTTGAGAAACTTGCTAATAACAGCTACACCGTTAAAACTTCACTGGGGCTTAACAACTCCTGATTTCTCAGTTTCAAGATAATTTGCGCTACTGTGACGGTGTCCTTTTCACAGTAGGCAACAATTCTGGCAATGTTATTTTCTTTGTAAAACACATCTCTTACCTGATCCCCTGAAATATCATTTTTTGGAGATGGGATTCCTAAAACGTGCGCCATAAGACCAAGAGATGTAAAGGTTTTATAATCACCAAACTTCCACAATTCTAGGGTGTCCAGATGTGGGATCTCCCAAGGTTTTTTGCCAAACAAATTGAGTTTTTCAGGCAAATCAATACCAAGAATAACCATGCGCCGCGCAATGTAGGGGAAGTCAAATTCTTTTCCGTTGTGAGCGCACAACAAGTGGTTAGATTTGTTAAAATGGGTTTCTAGTAGGGTTTTAAAGTCTTTTAAAATAGTAGCTTCCTGTCCATGGAAGCTGGTAACCCTAAAGCTTCTTGGGTCTTCTTCTTTTTTGAAGTATCCCACAGAAATACAAATTATTTTACCAAACTCAGCCCAAATTCCAGCCCTGTCGTAGAAGGCTTCGGGCGTGAATTTTTCTTTTCTTTGGTATTTAGTTTTTGCCTCCCAAAGTAGTTTTGTGTGTTTCTCTAGTGAGTTGTAATCAGCAAATTGAGGAACGGTTTCGATATCCAAAAATAGGATGTGCTCTAGTTTTATACGTTTTATCATGATAATGTGAGCGGGGAGTAGACATTAAAATTACGCTATTATTTTTAAATACTAAAATAACAGGCCATTAAAGTATTGTTACAGCATCTTTGGCAAAATAGCTGGCAATCATGTGAGCTCCCGCTCTTTTTATGCTCAAGAGTTGCTCCATCATTACTGCATTATGATCTAGCCACCCTTTTTGTGCCGCAGCTTTTAGCATAGCATATTCTCCACTTACTTGATACACCGCTACAGGGACATCAACGGCATTGCTTATCTCTCTTACGATGTCTAGATAGCACAGACCTGGCTTTACCATTACTATATCTGCCCCTTCCTTAATATCCATAAGAGTTTCTTTGATAGCCTCTTTCCTGTTTGCAGGGTCCATTTGGTAGGTTTTTTTGTCTTTTGGAATGTTTTTGAGATCCACTGGTGCGCTTTGAAGGGCATCTCTAAAAGGTCCGTAAAAAGCACTAGCATATTTGGCGCTATAACTCATAATACCTGTGTTGTGAAATCCTTCTTGCTCGAGCAAAGAGCGAATATCTAAAATACGCCCATCCATCATATCGCTGGGAGCAACAATATCTGCTCCTGCTTGTGCATGGCTTAGCGCCATTTCTGACAAGACGCTATTTGTATCATCATTTTGTATAATGCCCTGCTCCACAATGCCATCATGACCATATTTTGAGTACGGGTCTAATGCCACATCTGTCATTACAATCATATCTGGACACACATCTTTTATGGTTTTAATGGCTCGTTGCATCAGCCCTTGGGCATTTAAAGCCTCTGTCCCTTTATTGTCTTTAAGTTTTTCAGAGACTTTTACAAACACCAGCACACTGGTAAGCCCCATTACCCAGAGCTCTAGTATTTCTTTTCGCAATAGATCTAAAGAATACCGGTAGTAATCTGGCATAGATGGTATTTCTTGCTTTATCCCTTTCCCCTCAACGACAAATACGGGAACTATAAAATCTGTTGGCGCAATACTTGTCTCTCTCACTAGGTTTCTAATGGCCTGGGTTGTTCTAAGTCTTCTGTTTCTTCTTAACATCATTTTTTTACCTCTTGCGGCACTTGATACATGATCTTATGCCAAGTTAATTTTAAACCCAGTTAACAGGGTTTTTTAACACTTTAATTAATTTTTCTTCCTCGCTACCCGCTTCTGGTTGGTGGTTATAGCGCCATTGTACCCTTGGCGGCAGGCTCATTAAAATACTTTCTATGCGGCCATTGGTTTTTAAACCAAAGAGGGTGCCTTTATCGTGTACCAAATTAAACTCTACGTAGCGTCCTCGGCGTACTTCTTGCCAGTCTTTGTGTGCTTGTGTGTAGGGCAACTCTTTTCTTTTTTCAACAATAGGTGTGTAGGCATCAAGAAAGCTGTTTCCAATTTGGGTAACAAAATTAAACCAATCTTTGATTTGCATCTGTGGAGATTTTTTACAGTAATCAAAAAATAAGCCTCCCACCCCTCTTGCTTCTTCTCTGTGTGGGTTGTAAAAATAGTCATCACAACGCGCTTTGTATTTTGGATAAAATAAAGGATTGTGAATATCACAGGCAGCTTTGCATGTTTTGTGAAAATGTATTGCATCTTCTTCAAACAAATAATACGGGGTAAGATCTTGACCTCCCCCAAACCATTGATCTATTAAAGAACCTTGTTTGTCATACATTTCAAAATAACGCCAATTAGCATGCACCGTTGGCACCATAGGGTTTAAAGGATGTAATACCAAACTAAGGCCACAGGCAAAAAAATTGGCCTCTTTTACACCAAAGTATGTTTGCATGCTTTTTGGCAATTCACCAAAGACTTCACTTGTGTTTACGCCTCCTTTTTCAAATACGGTTCCGTTTTCAATAATTCTAGTACGCCCACCTCCGCCCTGTGGACGCTCCCAAAGGTCTTGTTTAAAAGTAGCCCCACAATCAATAGCCTCAATTTTTGAGGTAATGGTATTTTGAAGGTCTTTTATATAAGCTACAAATTGTTCTTTCATTTTTTATTTTCAATAAATCCTATAGTTTGTGATGTGGCAGCCGTTACAGATAAAGGTAATACAAGTAGCACCCCAATAAAAGGAATAAAAAGCATCATGGTAAATATAATACCATTACCTATAGCAACGCCTTTATGCCTTTTTACAAACTGCACACTTTCTTTATATCCATAATGGCGCTCAAGTGTGTAATCCATATTACCAAAACCAGCATAGTAGGCTTGGACCAAAAACAATACTACCGTTGTAATAATGTTTAATCCCGGAACCAGACTTAAAACTAGTAGCGGTATTGTAATTAAAATTTCTAGGGTTAGGTTTCTGACATTAACCCGTATACCACGCCATAATTGAGCAGTGTTACTGGTCTTTCTATGGATATGCTGGGTACCTAAAAAATGCCTTTCTATTGCCTCAGAAACAGGACTCATAAAAGGAGCACTTAAGGCCATTACAATGTGTTTGTATACAATTAAGCCTAAAACAATAATTAACACTCCCCCAAGTATTTCTGCAAGGCTATGAAACCAATCAGCGCCCCATTGCCACACCCAAATTTGGTCAATGATATCAGCAATAGGGTCCCTTAGACTCCAGGCAAATAATATTATTAAGACTGCTGTAAAAAAACTTATTAAAACAGGAATAGCAAAGTATTTCCACAAACCCAAGCGACCAATAAGCCCCAATGCGCTCGGGTATGCCTTAATGCCTTTAAAGATATTTTGTACCATGAGGTGCTTTTTTACTCTGTCAAATATACCAACTCATTTTTATGCTGGTGCATTTGTTCAATTTTCTTTGTTTTTTGTGCTTTTTGACTCATTTTTTGCAATAAATCAATGATTTTTGCCTCTTTTTGATCTAAATGATTCAAAAAAAAGATTCTTCCAATAGTGTTATTGTGTAAATCCATTTCTTGATCTAAAATTTCATTTTGAGTGACTTTTTCATACAAATCACCCACTTTTTGAGCCCAAAACACACTTTTTTGCTTGTTTTTGGCATATTTCATTATTTTTCTACAAATCAATACATTCCAAAGAGCATGCCTAAATGCATTTGCTTTATTGCTTTTGTGATGGGTTTGTTTATAGAGCCTATCACAGATAAGTAGTGTTTTTTTTGTTGCCCTAATGGTGGGTATAATATAGTGCGGACGTGACAAAAACAAAAGCGATAGCCTTGTGAGCTGCCCTAGATGTAATTTTGTTATGCGCCCCCAGATATTCACTAAGTTGCTTTGTATTGTTGTACCGCCTCAATAAATGCAGCTGCATTTTCTACAGGGATATTGGGTAAAATTCCGTGGCCCAGATTTACAATATATCTATCTTTTCCAAAGGCGTCAATCATTTGTTTCACCTGTTTTTTTATCTCCTTAGGAGGGCTAAAAAGCCTTGTTGGATCAAAGTTACCTTGCAGGGTAATCTTCCCGCCTGTTAATTTTCGTGCATTTTTAGCAGAACATGTCCAGTCTATTCCCAGTGCGCTGGCACCACTTTTTGCCATGGTGTCTAGGGCAAACCAACACCCTTTTCCAAAAGCAATTACAGGGGCATGGTCTTTTAAGGCATCAATAATTTGTTGGATGTATTGCCAAGAAAATTCCCCATAATCAACAGGAGATAGCATGCCACCCCAACTATCAAAAACCTGAACAGCATCTACTCCTGCATTTACTTTTTCTTTTAGATAGGCAATGGTTGTGTCTGTAATTTTTTGAAGAAGCTCATGAGCAGCAACGGGCTGGGTAAAACAAAACTGTTTTGCTTTGTCAAAATTTTTGCTTCCCTGTCCTTGCACGCAGTAGCATAATATAGTCCAAGGGCTCCCTGCAAAACCAATGAGTGGAATTTCATCGTTGAGTTTTTCTTTAGTCATTTTAATGGCCTCCATTACATACCCTAGGCTTTGATGAATATCTGGAACCACTACCCTGTCAAGATCTTTTTGAGACCTTATGGGATTTGGTAACCAAGGTCCAACATCTGGCCTCATCTCAACGGCTATATTCATTGCCTGCGGAATCACTAATATGTCACTAAATAATATTGCGGCATCCATACCATATCTACGAATAGGCTGCACGGTTATTTCACTTGCAAGTTCTGGAGTTTGACAGCGCGTAAAAAAATCATACTTTGCTTTAATTTCCATAAATTCTGGCAAATAACGGCCCGCTTGTCTCATCATCCAAACGGGGGGTCTATCTACTGTCTCTCCTTTTAGAGCTCTTAAGAATAAATCATTTTTAATCATACTATAGTTTTATAAAATGGCTATGGTTTTTTCCAACACGCTTTGGATTGTATTTGAATTTGCTACAACAACACTTTTAAAATATTTTTTTGCGCTAGTAGCTGTTGTTTGTCCAATGCAAAAAGCATGGGCATTTGTTTGGTGATTATTTTCTGAAATATAACTTGTTACGCCACTTGGGCTAAAAAACAAGATTCCACTCCATTTTTGGTCAAATTTCTTTGTTTTTAGCACTGTTTTATATGTTTTTACCTCAAAAAGGGTCATTTTTTCATTTTTTAGGGCATTTGGAAGCTCCTCTCTTCTGATGGTTCCGCAGAAATAATAAAAAACCCTGTTTTTGTAGTTTTTTACTATCTTTTGACTCAATTCTGTAGCATTTTGGCCAATTTCTACCACTTTTAACCCATTTTTCTCTAAAAGGGTCTTTGTTTTATTGCCAACACAAAAACAATTTTTTATGCCTAAATCTCCTTTATTTTTTGCTATAACAGAACGTACCGCTTGTTGGCTAGTAAAAATTGCATTATCTATTGCTCCAGGAATTTTAAAATTTAAAAATTCTATAGCAATGGCATCATAATCTACTATGCACAACCCTTTTTGAGATAAAAGCTCTCTTTGATCTGGGTTTAGTTTTTTAGTAGATAAAATGTTTTTCATTTTTAGCTATACATTCATGTTCTTTTTAATCTCTTTAAGCAACATATCTGCACCTTTTTGCAGCAACTCTTTTGCAATTTTCTCGCCTGCTTTGAAAGCTAGATGGGGTAAAATAGTTTTTTCTATTGCAACTTTTTTACTGCCATCAAGAGAAAAGAGCTCCCCTTCAAATAGTATAGTATCCCCTTGTATTTTTGCAAGTGCGCCTATGGGTGCAGTACATCCTCCTTCAAGAGTTCTTAAAAAATCACGCTCTATTTGTGTGCATATTTGTGATGGGGCGTGATTCAACTTTTCAATTGCCTGTAAACAAAAAAGATCGTTTTGCAAACCAACCACAACCATAGCTCCCTGCGCGGGAGCAGGGGTCATCCAATGTAGGTCGGTATAGTTTTTGGGTAAAACCTTAATGCGCTCAAGGCCAGCTTTGGCAAAAATAGCGCCTTGCCAAGGGTTGTCTTGTAGTTTTTGTAAACGGGTATTTACATTACCCCTTAAATTTACCACGGTGTGGTTTGGATATCGGTGGAGCCACTGTGCTTTGCGCCTTAAAGATCCCGTTGCTATGGTACAAGATTTTGAGAGATCTATGGGTTGCTTTGTAACTAAAATATCTTGGGTACTGGCTCTGTTTAATACCGCTCCCTGAACAATCCCTTTGGGGAGCGCGGTTGGTACATCTTTAAAAGAGTGCACTGCGATATCAACGGTATTGTTTAACATGGCAACATCTAGTGTTTTTGTAAAAACACCTGTAATTCCTAACTCGTATAAAGGAGTGTCTAGATTTAGATCCCCTACAGATTTTACAGAAACTATTTGTGTGCTATAGCCCAATGCCTGTAACTTGTCTTGAACAGTGTGTGCTTGCCATAGAGCAAGTTGGCTATCCCTGGTGCCTATTTTGATAACCTTATTCATGATGCTCCTGGTTTAATTTAAATATTTGCTCAATTAAACCTGCCGTTTGTTTGGGGTTACTGCTGCTGTTTTTTAAATGGTTTGCAACCTGAGTGGTAATTTTTTGGATAATTCTATCACTTATAATTTCTGCCTGCTCTTGATTAAAACCAGAAAGTTTACGACGCTGGTTGTCAATTTCACCAATTTTTATTTCACCAAGTTTGTTTTTTAATGCTTTTATTGTAGGGGCAAAACTCCTGTGTTGCGCCCAAGTATCAAACTCTGCCTCAGCTTCTTTTATAAGGTTTTGGGCTAGTGGTATTTGTGATTGTCTGTGGGCTAGGGTTGCGTCTGTAACCTTAGAAAGCTCGTCTAAATGTACAAGTGTAACATTAGGGTTTTGTGTCACGTTATTGGCCACATTTTTTGGAATAGATAAATCTAAAATTAAAAGGGGCTTTTTTAAATACAACAGTTCTTTACTTATGGTAGGTTGCTGTGCTCCTGTTGCTACAATCATAATATCGCTTTTAGCAATTTCACTTTGAATATTAGCATAATCTTTCACAACTAGATTAAATTTTCCAGCCATTACCTCTGCCTTAGTCTTAGTTCTATTGATAAGGGTAATATGATCGTTTTTAGTATGTTTTATAAGATTTTCACAAGTATTACGACCAATTTTTCCAATCCCAAAAAGAAGTATATTTTTTTCGCTCACATAGGGCACTCTTGCCATTATGTATTGCACCGCAGCAAAACTAACAGAGGTTGCACCGGTAGAAATTTCAGTTTCATTTTTAATTCGCTTACTTGCTTGTATTACTGCATTTCCAAGCCGTTCCATATATGGGTTTAACATTCCCATTTTTTTTGAGCGACTCAGGCTTTTACGAAGTTGGCTAATAATTTCAAAATCACCTAAGATTTGACTATCAAGACCAGTACCTACTTTAAATAGGTGTGATACCGCCCGTTGATCTTGGTACACATAGGCTACTTTTTCAAACTCAGAAATACTCCCAGTGGTGTGTTCACACAGTAATGTAACTAAATCTTTAGCCTTTTGGGCAAACCCATAAAGTTCTGTTCTGTTACACGTTGAAATAAGAGTGAGTGATCTTACTGCAGATTGTTTGCTGGCAATTAAAATATCTTTTTGAACATTTTCTGAAACACTAAAACGTCCTCTTACTTCTGCATCAGCCTTTTTGTAATTAAGGCCAATGGCAAAGAATGTACCCTTTGAAGATGCCTCGTATGGGCTTTTAGCGTTGTTTTTCATAAACCACAAGTTGCTCCTGTAATAAAAAGAGAATGTGCTTGGCAAAAATAGAGGCATTGGCAATCAAAAAACAACGCAAGAGGTATCATTAATATCGATACCCGTTATTTTTTGATGTTATTCTATAAAAAACCGCTGTAAGTCACTATATTGCTATCATTACAAAATAACGGCTATTTGTTATTTATATTAATTCTAAATAAAATGAAGGCACAGGACATCTCAAACGTATCAAAAAGTATCGCTCAAGGTATTTATAAAGAAACCATGATTGAACCTGGTTTTCATATTTTAAAGTTCAACAACGAAACACTTGAAAATCAGCTATTTAAAAGAGATGTAAATGCAGATTTTATTCAATTTCATTTTTGCGTGAAAGGCTCAGGATCTTTTGGTTTTAATAACGGAAATTATAGGTTGCCCATACAAGAGAGTGGCTCATTGCTTTTGTACAATCCGCAAAGAGATTTACCCATTGAGGTTATGGTAGCTCCAAATTCTTGGGTAATTTCGGTCTTGCTACCTATTAAAAAATTTCACACACTATTTTCTAATGAAACAAACTATATTCCATTTTTAAGTGGAGAAAACAAAGACAGAAAATATTATAAAGATGCTCAAATTTCACCTTCGATGGCCATTGTGCTTAACCAGCTCATGAATTACAACCTACACAGCTCAATTAAACCTCTTTATTTTAAAGGAAAAGCCTACGAGCTGTTAAGCCTTTATTTTAACAGAGAGGAAGATGTAGATGTTGAACAGTGTCCCTTTTTGGCAGATGAGCTGAATGTTGTTAAAATAAAAAAAGCCAAACAAATTATCATTGCCCGAATGGCAGAACCTCCAACCCTTCAGCAGCTAGCAGAAGAAATACAACTCCCAATTAATAAATTAAAAGAAGGCTTTAAACAAATCTATGGAGATCCTGTATTTGCCTTTCTGTTTGATTACAAGATGGAAGTTGCACGTCAATTACTGGTCTCGGGATCACATAATGTAAATGAGGTTGGCCTCAAAGTAGGTTACTCAACAGCTAGTCATTTTATTGCCGCATTCAAGAAAAAATTTGGTACAACCCCTAAGAAATTTATTATCGCTCAGGGGGCATAAGCCATCAAATGTCAGCACCTATTTTCTTATTATTATGTTAATCTATCATGGCTAAATACAAGAACACATATTTAAAAGGTATTTTTGTTACTAGTTACTTATGTAAGTGTTTGTAGCGGTCTTCTCCCTACATCATTAGCATATCAAAACAATCTCATGCTATAGTCTAGAGAAGTTATTTAATAAAATTATGAAAGGAGTTCTTTTAGTAAACCTGGGGTCACCAGATAGTACAGATCCTAAAGACGTAAAAAAATATTTGGGCGAGTTCTTGATGGATGAGCGCGTTATTGATGTGCCAAAATGGGCTAGAACATTGCTTGTAAAAGGTATTGTGTTAAACACACGCCCTAAAAAGTCTGCAAAGGCGTATGCAAAAATTTGGTGGGAAGAAGGCTCTCCGCTCATTGTACTGTCTGAGCGATTACAAAAAAAGGTCCAAGAAAAGGTTTCTATTCCCGTTGCCCTTGCTATGCGCTACGGATCAATGACCCTAACAAAAGGGTTACAAGAACTAGTAGATAAAGGATGTACAGAAATAAAAACCATACCGCTATATCCTCAATTTGCGATGGCCACCACAGAGACCATTGATGTAAAAATAGAGGAGCTGGTAGCAGAACATTTCCCTAGCCTTACCATAACCCCCACGCCAGCTTTTTACCACAAACAAGATTATATCAAGGTGTTGGCAGATAGTATTGGAGAAAAACTTAAAGACATAGATTACGAGCATTTATTGTTTAGCTATCACGGTGTTCCAGAGCGGCACATTAGAAAAAGTGATATCACAAGCGGAGCTTGTAAAATGGATGGCAAATGTTGCTTTAAAAAAGGTTCCAAACAACATGAGTTTTGTTACAGACATCAATGTGAAATCACGACGGTTAATGTTGCAAAATATCTAAAACTAGAACGCGGCACCTATTCTACTACTTTCCAGTCTCGATTAGGTTTTGACCCATGGTTGCAACCTTACACAGACAGAACTATTGAAAGGATGGGTAAAGAAGGCCTCAAAAAAATGGCAGTAGTCACTCCGGCTTTTGTGAGTGATTGTCTTGAAACTCTAGAGGAAATAGCCATGGAGGGAGAAGAAATTTTTCACGAAGTTGGCGGGAAAGTATTTAACACCATACCGTGTTTAAATGACAGAGACTCTTTTGCACAATTACTAGCCAGTTGGATAGAGAACTGGCAAACTGCAGAGACAAATGCCACAGCCATATAAATCTACTGTAAAGAGAAACACAACTCCTTGAAGAAAAATTCCGATTTATTAGGATTACAACCCATTGGTAGTTTACTTGTAAAACAAGCGGTTCCTGCCTCTATTGGTATTTTAGTCATGTCTTTAAACATGATTGTTGATACCATTTTTGTAGGCCGCTGGATTGGCCCTTTGGCCATCTCTGCTATAACGGTGGTTATTCCAATCACTTTCTTTATAGCAGCACTTGGCCTTGCTATTGGTATAGGAGGTAGCTCTGTTTTGTCTCGTGCACTTGGGGCAAATCAAACTACAAAAGCCCTTGGTGTGTTTGGAAACATGAGCACCTTAACTTTTTTATCCTCAGGACTTTTAGCCATTGTAGGGCTTGTTTTTCAAGATACGTTAATAAATTTTTTCGGCGCAGATGATAGCTTTAGAGACCTGGCATTAACTTATTACAGGATTGTGTTGTACGGCATTGTAATGCTAGCCATGTGCATGATGGGTAACAGCGTAATACGTGCCCAGGGCAAACCCAAGTTTGCTATGTATGCCATGATGCTTCCTGCCGTAGGAAATATTGGCATGGATTATCTGTTGATCAATGTTTTGGGCATGGGCATGGAAGGGGCTGCCTGGGCTACTTTTATTAGTTATGGTATTTGCTTTAGTTTTATTTTATGGTTTTTTGTTTTTAAAAGTGAGCTGCGTCTTAGCCCTGAAAGTTTCTTGTTAGACCATGCAATTGTAAAAGAAATTAGTGGTCTTAGTTTTGTGACCCTAGCCAGACAAGGGGTAATTGCAATACTTACGGTTTTACTAAATAACGTGCTTATAAGAGTAGGAGATGCCATTGATGTTGCAAGCTACGGGATTATAAGCAGGGCCCTTATGTTTGCACTGTTTCCTGTAATTGGAGTAAACCAAGGGTTTATGCCTATTGCGGGATATAATTATGGAGCTAAAAAATTACAAAGGGTGCGAGAAGCCATTAACATCTCTATCAAATATTCAGGGGTTTTAGCAATTTTTATCTTTATTCTTATCATGCTCTTTGCAGAGTCTTTTGTGGGTGTTTTTATAAGCGATACGGCAACACAGCCCGCTGCAATGGCCAACAATGCGCTACTTTTAGAAAAAACTCCTAATGCTTTGCGTTGGGTGTTTGCAGCCACCCCCGTTATTGTAGTGCAGCTCATAGGATGCTCTTATTTTCAAGCCATAGGGAAGGTTGTTCCTGCCTTATTACTGAGTTTAACAAAACAAGGGTTTTTCTTAATTCCGTTAATTTTAATACTGCCCACCTATTTTGGTGTTTGGGGGGTTTGGGTTTCATTTCCTATGGCAGATATTTGTTCTACATTAGTAACAGGCTATTTTTTAAGGCGCGCTATCAAACACGATTTATCATAAACATAGTTTTTTTAGGTATCTTTAATTTCCAAAAAATAAGTTATGAAAGCAATCAAAACATCTTTACTGCTTATTGCAGTTTCTTTTTTTAGCCTCCACCATCAACCCTTAGTAGCTCAAGAGTATGACCAGGCGCTTTATGATGCCCTAGAGTACAGACTTGTTGGCCCTTTTAGAGGCGGGAGAAGTGCCGCTGTAACAGGCGTTCCAGGCAAACCAAATTTATACTATTTTGGCGCCGCAGGTGGTGGTATTTGGGAAACAAAAAACGGAGGAAGAAGCTGGAAGAACATCAGCGATGGCTTTTTTGGCGGCTCTATTGGCGCTATAGAAGTGGCCCAAAGTGATGCCAATGTAATTTATGTGGGTGGTGGTGAGAAGACTGTACGCGGTAATGTGTCTTCTGGATACGGCATTTGGAAGTCAGAGAATGCAGGGAAAACTTGGACCCAAGCAGGTCTAAAAGATTCCCGTCATGTGCCAAGAATAGTAGTACACCCCACAGATTACAATACAGTCTATGCAGCTGTTATGGGAAATATCTACAAAGCAACACAAGAGCGTGGTGTTTATAAAAGCACAGATGGTGGTGCTACTTGGCGTAAAACTTTATTTGCAAATGAAAACGCAGGTGTTGTTGATCTTATTATGGACCCTAACAACCCAAGAATTTTATATGCCTCTACCTGGAATGTAAGGCGCACACCTTACAGTCTTAGTAGTGGTGGTGATGGTTCTGCTCTTTGGAAAAGTGAGGATAGCGGAGAGACTTGGAAAGAAATTTCATCTCACCAAGGATTTGCAAAAGGCACCCTTGGAATAATTGGTGTAACGGTATCTCCCGCAAATAGCCAGCGTGTTTGGGCTATTGTTGAAAACGAGAAACAAGGCGGCGTTTATAGAAGTGATGATGGCGGAGAGTCTTGGAAAAAAATTAACGACGAGCGCAAATTGCGCCAACGAGCTTGGTATTATACCCGTATCTATGCAGATCCTAAAGACCAAGATGTGATGTATGTTTTAAATGTACGGTACCACAAAAGCACAGATGGAGGAAAAACCTATAGCACCTATAACGCCCCTCATGGAGACCACCATGATTTATGGATTGCCCCAGAAGATCCTAAGAGAATGATTATTGGGGATGATGGTGGGGCGCAAATAACCTATGATGGGGCCCAGACTTGGAGTACCTATTACAACCAGCCCACTTCACAGTTTTATAGGGTTACCACAGACAATGCATTTCCTTACAGGATATATGCGGCACAGCAAGATAATAGCACCATCCGCATTTCTCACCGCACAGAGTCTCGAAGTATTGGAGAAGATAATTGGGAGGCTACCGCAGGTGGAGAAAGCGCTCATATTGCGGTTGATCCTTTAAACAATGACATTGTTTACGGCGGAAGTTATGATGGCTTTTTAACGCGGTATAACCATCAAAAAAATACGGTACGTAGCATTAGTGTTTGGCCAGATAACCCTATGGGGCATGGTGTTGAGGACATGAAGTATCGGTTTCAATGGAACTTTCCTATTTTCTTTTCTCCTCACAACCCAAAGAAACTATACACCGCCTCAAACCATTTGCATGCCTCGACCAACCAGGGAGAAAGTTGGGAATTACTTAGTCCAGATTTAACTAGAAACGATCCAGAGAAACAAAAATCTTCTGGAGGGCCCATTACCCAAGATAACACCTCTGTAGAATATTACTGTACGATTTTTGCTGCAGCTGAGAGCCCCCTAAAAGAAGGCTTGCTGTGGACTGGAAGTGATGATGGGCTTATACATGTTTCTAAAGATGGAGGAGAAAACTGGAGCAATGTTACCCCTAAAGGCATGCCAGAGTGGATGATGATAAACAGTATTGAACCTTCTGTTTTTGACCCTGGAACCTGCTATGTGGCAGGAACCAAATACAAGACAGGAGATTTTAGCCCCTACTTATACAAAACCACAGATTACGGGGCAACTTGGGAAAAAATCACAAAAGGAATCAATAAAGAACACTTTACAAGGGTGGTAAGAGAAGATCCAAACCAAAAGGGATTATTATACGCAGGTACAGAAACAGGCATGTATGTCTCTTTTAATGATGGTGACTCTTGGCAACAATTTCAGCTCAATCTACCCATTGTTCCAATCACAGATATAACTATCAAAGACGGAAATTTAATAGTGGCTACCCAAGGGAGAAGCTTATGGATTATAGATGATTTAAGCGTGTTGTATCAATTAAAGCAGGCAAAAAGCAGCGCTACATATTTATTTACTCCAAAAGATACTTATAGAATGGGAGGAGGCTCAAGATCTGGTTCTTTGACAGAGGGAGCCAACCATCCAAACGGAGTGATGACCTATTTTAATCTTGCAGATAGTGAAGAAAAAAAAGTAACCTTGAGTTATTTGTCAATGGCAAATGATACTATTAAAAAGTTTAGCACCCGTCCAGATAAAACCAAAAACATTGACGCCCTTAGTGTTTCTGATGGAGCCAATTATCATACCTGGAATATGCGCGGCAAAGGAGCAAAGCGCCTTGCGGGAATGATTTTATGGTGGGCAAGCACTAGTGCCCCTCAGGCTGTGCCTGGAGCCTACAAAGTAGTGTTGGAGGTAGAAGATATGCCAGTACAATCTAGGGTCTTTAGGATCCTGGCAGATAAAAACGCAGAAACGGATATAGCAGGCATGCAAAGACAGTTTGATTTTATCACAGATGTAAACACTACGGTAGATAAAGCGCATACCTCCATAGAAAAAATACGCGCAATAAACAAGCAGTTAAAAGCTTTTAAAAAACAATACAAAAGCAATGAGGCTATAAAAGAGTTAATAGAAAAGGCAGACACCCTCAGTGAGCAGTTTAGCGCTATTGAGAAAGCTTTGTATCAAACCAAAAATAGAAGTGGGCAAGATCCTTTAAATTTCCCTATTAGGTTAACCAATAAATTAGCGCATTTAAATAGCTTGGTGAGTATGGATGATTTTCCGCCCACAAGCCAAGATATTGCTGTTAAAAATGAATTAACGGCTGCCATAGATAAAGAATTAACAAAATTTGATGTTCTTGTCTCTGGGGAAATAAAAGGCTTTAATGCGGCATTTAACAGCAAGCAACTTGATTATTTATTTATAGATCAGTAGTAGTTTTACAACCATGGAATATAATTATATAAAATCCTTACACTTAATTTTTGTCATCACTTGGTTTGCGGGTTTGTTTTATATCGTGCGGCTGTTTGTATATCAAATAGAGGCCCAACACAAAGAATCTCCCGCTAAAGAAATTTTAGCAGATCAACTCAAAATTATGGCAAAGCGGTTATGGTATATTATTACTTGGCCCTCTCTGTTTTTGGCTGTAGGGTTTGCCATTTGGCTTTTAGCACTTCGTCCTTTTTACATTCAAGAGCCTTGGATGCAAGTCAAGCTTGGTTTTGTGGTAGCGCTTATTTGTTATCACATAAAGTGCCATCTCATTTTTAAAGATCTGCAAAAAGATGTGGTAAAATACTCTGGAAATTTTATGCGAATTTTTAATGAAGGAGCTACGATTATTCTCTTTGCCGTTGTGTTTTTAGTGATATTAAAAAATGCAGTGAGTTGGATCTATGGTACGATTGGCATTATTGTTTTTGCCATATTGCTAATGCTTGGTTTTAAATTATATAAGCGCATAAGAGAGCGATAAGGCTTTTGTTTTCAAAAAAGTGAGCCTATAATTATATCTCCCTTTTATAAAAGCGGTCTAATTATTGTTATCTTTCGGTAACATTACAAAGTCTACACTATTGAAGTTTTACACACAATCTCTGAGAAATAGAATCTTTTTATCCATGCTACTATTGGTGGTTCTGGCCTCTATTTTAATTGCCGCTGTAACAGTATATCAATACCGCGAGGAGGCAGAAGATTACCACCATGATAGGCTAGAGCGGAAGCAGCAAAATATTAAAAAGCACATTAACTACGTCCTTAATGATGCCTCTTACCCTATACAAACAAAGTACATTGCCCTAATTTTTAAAGATGAGATTTATGAAATTAATCGCATCCATAATTTAGAGCTCAGCTTCTATGATTTAAAAGGGGGCTTGCTAAAAAAATCTAAAAACTCGATTGGCAAAGACACTACAGGCAAAAATTTGCAACCTTATGTGCTAGATGCCTTACTAGCCTCTTCTGAAAAAACATTTATTGAAGAGTTTAAAGCAGCAGATCAAAACTATCAATCCTCTTACAGCTTTATTACAGACAATAACTCAGCGCCATTGGCGATTTTAAATTTGTCTTACATAGAAGAAGATGGGTTTATAAAAGACGAATTAAAAGAAAGCCTCGCTAGATTAGCAGTTGCTTATCTACTTATGTTGGGCATTGCCATAATTTTGGCTTACTTTTTATCAAAATATATTACAAAATCACTCAATAGTATTTCTCAAAAAATAATTGACACCAGATTAAACAAACGCAACAAGCGAATTGATGTTTCACAAAACACCACTGCAGAAATCACAAATTTAGTCAAAGCATATAATGGTATGATTGATGAGCTAGAGGTTAGTGCTGCTCAATTAGCGGCCAGCGAACGGGAAGCGGCCTGGCGAGAAATGGCAAAGCAAGTGGCTCACGAGATTAAAAACCCTTTAACTCCAATGAGGCTCACAGTGCAGAGTTTCCAGAGAAAATTTGATGCCAAGTCACCAGATATTGTTGAAAAGATAAAGGAGTACAGCAACACCCTTATAGAGCAAATTGATACTATGAGCTCGATTGCTTCTGCTTTTTCAAACTACGCTCAAATGCCTGCCCAGAAAGACGAGACTTTAAATGTTGTAAAAATCACCAAGTTGGCCCTTGATATTTTTAATGAAGAATATATCTACTTTACTCCCCGGCAAGAGCAAATTATAGCCAAATTTGATCGTTCTCAGCTCATCCGAGTGATTACTAATTTAGTAAAAAACAGCACCCAAGCTCTGGAACAATCAAGCCAAGAAAACCCAAGAATTGATGTTTGTGTTTTTATGGAAGATGGCGCTGCTATTATTACTATTGAGGATAATGGAATTGGCATATCTAAAGATAATGAAGACAAAGTTTTTGAGCCTAAGTTTACCACAAAAAACAGTGGTATGGGCCTAGGACTGGCAATGGTTAAGAGTATTGTGGAGGCCTATGGAGGCAGTATTTCATTGCTATACTCAAAAGATAAAAACACTATTTTTAAAGTGTCAATACCTGCTCTACCCTAATCAATTTTAGTATTTTTACGACACTATTTTATACCATCAAAAATTATGAGTTACACCAATATTTTATCCCAAATCCAAAATGGTATTACCACCATTACCATTAATAGACCTTCAAAATTAAATGCATTAAATAGTCACACCATTGAAGAATTACACACTGCTTTTCAACAAGCTGACACAGATACGCAAACCAAAGTAATTATCGTAACCGGAAGTGGAAATAAAGCTTTTGTAGCTGGAGCAGACATTAGTGAGTTTGCAGATTTTTCTGTTGCACAGGGAGCAGAACTAGCCGCACAAGGACAAGCATTGTTATTTGATTTTGTTGCAAACCTGCAAACCCCAGTAATTGCCGCTGTAAATGGATTTGCGCTAGGAGGGGGATTAGAGCTTGCAATGGCTGCTCACTTTAGGGTAGCTAGCGATACAGCAAAGATGGGTCTTCCTGAGGTATCTTTAGGAGTTATTCCTGGTTATGGGGGCACACAAAGACTCCCTCAATTAATAGGGAAAGGTCGAGCCATGGAGCTCATCATGACTGCGGGAATGATAGATGCAGCCAAGGCCTATGAGTTTGGCCTGGTAAATCACGTCACAACTCCAGAAGAGCTACTCACTCTTGCCAACAAAATAGCCGGTAAAATTGCTCGAAACTCCTCAGTGGCAATTGCCGCGGCAATTAATGCTGTAAATGCAGGTTTTATGGATGGAAAGAATGGCTTTGAGGCAGAAATATCAGAATTTGGTATGTGTTTTGGTACCGCCGATTTTAAGGAAGGAACCCAAGCATTTTTAGGAAAAAGAAAACCTGTTTTTCCAGGAAACTAATGCTATAAAATTATTTTTTACCATCCCATTCTTGATAGAACTGTTCTAGAAATTTTTCCATAAACACATGGCGCTCTTGGGCAATTTTTTTGCCCCAAGGGGTATTCATTTTATCTTTTAGAAGCAATAATTTTTCATAAAAATGATTTATAGTGGGGGCATCAGAGGCTTTATACTCCTTGGGTGTCATCTCTAGTTTTGGTTTTACAGATGGATCATAAATAGCTCTGTTTTTAAACCCGCCGTAGTTAAAGGTACGGGCAATACCTATGGCCCCTATTGCGTCTAATCTATCTGCATCTTGTATTACCTCTAGTTCCTTAGAGTGAAATGTTTTAAGAGTATTACCTCCTTTAAAAGAAACATGTTCAATTATTTTCACAACCTGTGTGATTGTATCTTGAGATAATTCTTGAGTTTGTAAAAATGCTGCTGCTTTTTTAGGCCCTATAGATTCATCACCATTATGGAATTTGCTGTCTGCAATATCATGCAACAAAGCTCCTAGGGCCACGATGGTTTTGTTTACATTTTCATTTTCTGAAATTAAAAGTGCATTTTTGTAAACTCTCTGTACATGAAACCAGTCATGGCCGCCTTCGGCATTGTGTAGCTCTTGTTTTACAAATGCGATTGTGTTTTCGATTAAAAAGGTAAAGCTACTGCTGTTTTTGGGCATGATATATGATTAATAATTTTTGGCACAAAATAGGCGCTTAAAATTGAAACAAATTGGTCTTTTTATCGTCTAAGAGTAAATGTCGGTAATTTACCGTAAAATCAAACAAAATCAAATCTATGAAAAGTGTTTTAATCTCAGGTACAAGATTGCTTGTTCAGTTATGTCTTCTTTTGAGTGTCTCTGTGCTTATGGCGCAGCAAAAAGAAGTGATTACGGGTGTTGTTAAAAATGTAGACGGCCCAATTCAAGGTGCTGTGATCACAATAAAAAACACATTTAATGAGACGGTAACCAATCAAAAGGGAGAATTCAGTATTACCGCTACACAAGATGATACGGTTATAGAAGTTGCTTCATTTGCAATGGAGTATCAGGAGGTAACTATCAAAAGAGGCGCCCCAATGACAATTGTACTAGAGTATGACGGCCAACTGTTGGATGAGGTGGTAATTAAGGCAAAATCAAAAGACAAATACGAAGAAACTCCTTTTGGCAGAAAAAAGAAAAAATCCCTAGGATATAGTTCTGGGCGAGAAATTACTGAGGCGGATATTAAAGATACAGACATAACTGTATTTGATATTTTAAGAAAAATGCCTGGAGTTCAAATATTTGGGCTTCCAGGGTTCAATCAATCCATACTTTTTACCAGAAATATAACCATCACCTCACAACCTCCCAGTGTAGTCCTTGATGGTGCTCTTTTAGACCAAAGTATCTTAAATAGTATTAGTCCTAGTGAAATTTCGTCTATAAAGTTACTCAAAGGGCTAGCGGCTACCCTGCGTTATGGACAACTTGGTTCTGGGGGGATTATTTTTATTGAGACAAAGCTTGGTAAGGGAAACCAAATAACAACCGAAGAAAAAATTGAGTCATTGCAAGTCAAAGGGAATGAGTATACCCAAATCACTCCACTATTAGAAAGTGTAAACACAGATTCTGATAAGCTCCTTGAACTTAAAAAAGCTACAACATTTGAACAGGCAAAAGCAATTTTCAAAAAACAAGAAAAACAAACAACCACGATTCCTTTTTACATAGAATCTTCTGATTATTTTCTAAAATGGGACAAAGACTACTCTTTTAAAATACTATCAACCATTGCCAGAATTGCTCCAAACAATGCAAAGGCACTAAAGGCGTATGCCTTTAAGTTAGAGGAACGTGGAGACTATAAAAAAGTAATAAATGTTTATACCCGCATATTGGCCTTAAGGCCCGAGAGTGCCCAAGGATATAGAGATTTAGCCCTGGCCTATCAAACTAATGGTGATTACGAGCTTGCCTTTACTCTTTTGTATCAAATCGTGTACAATACCATACCAAATGTAGATACTACCGCCATACAAGAACTGGCTTATAATGAGCTTAGAAATTTACTTGCCTTACATAAAACTAAAGTTTCTTACCAAAAGGTTCCTAACGAGCTTTTGGCTTTAAACTTTAAAAAGGACATAAGAATGGTGTTTGAATGGACGCAACCAGATGTAGATTTTGATATCCAGTTTGTGAGTCCTGAACGCAAGTTTTTTAACTGGACCCATACAAGGTTTGAATCTAAAACGTTACTGCAGGATGAGGTTTCTCAAGGATATGCCATTAAAGAACACATCATTGACGATGCTCAGCCAGGATCTTGGATTGTTAATATAGAGTTTTTATCAAATGAGAGGCCTAAAAACCCAACGTATTTGAAATACACGGTATTTAAAGATTACGGCTTACCCAGCCAGACCAAAAACACAAAGGTGATTGCTATGAAGGATTTACAAACAAAGGTCACTATAGACCGCTTTGTAAATTAAGTGTTAAGTGGCGCTTATGCTTTGTGTAATAATTTGCTCTGTAACAGCTATAAGCTCTTGGTGTGTGTAATCAGAAATTTTTATTGCTCGATGCACACGATGTTTTAAGTGCACCCCTAGGCCCATTGGAAAAAATCCGTATTGCTGCAGTTTCCATGAATTATTTACTGTAACTGGCAACACATATCCCCCAGGCATTTGCTCAAAAAGTGTTTTAAGTCCTCTTTCTTTAAAGGGTTTTGGTGAGCCGTCTTTACTTCTAGTGCCTTCGGGGAAAATGACAACACTTCTATTGTTTTTGGCAGCATACTGCCCAATTTTGATAATTTGCTGGGTAGCCTCTAGTGGCTTTCTTCTGTTTATTAAAACCGAAGCTCCATGGGTAAGATTATATGAAATAGACGGAATACCTTTGCCTAATTCTTTTTTTGCAATAAAAGCAGGATGTATTTTTCTTAAATGCCAAATAATAGAGGGAATATCCCAGGTGGTTTGATGATTGCAAACAATGATTAAAGGAACATTATCTGGAATTTCATTTTCCATAGTAAAACTAAAGCGTGTGCCAAGAACATGCAAGACTTTAAGTATGGTCCAATTTAAAGCATCTACCGCTTTTTTGTGACCCTTATACCCAAAAAAGTTAAACCCTATCCATTGCCCTAAATGAAATACTAGTAAAGCGCAGGTAAAGCACAGGTAAAATAAAAAACTAATAGGATAGCTTATAATTTTTAACAAAAGTAGTTGGTTTTATAATTTAGTTGACGGTATAAAAATAAAAAATTCCGATCATCTTAATATAGAGAACGGAATTTTTAATAGGGTGTTTTTATAAATTAACAATGCTCGTTATAAGCCCCTTTTAAGTTTTCTGCAATCATATCTGCGGGACGCCCCTCGATGTGATGACGCTCTAACATGTGCACAAGTTCCCCATTTTTAAATAATGCCATAGAGGGTGAACTTGGAGGAAAGGGAATCATTTGTGCGCGCGCAGCGTCTACTGCATCACGATCAACTCCTGCAAATACAGTTACAAGGTGGTCTGGTTTGCTGTCATTTTGTAAAGACATGCGGGCTCCTGGACGAGCATTTGCAGCAGCACAACCACAAACTGAATTTACAACCACAAGGGTAGTTCCTTCTTTACTTAATGCTTCTGTAACGTTTTGTTGTGTATGTAATTCTGTAAACCCAATATTTGTGAGTTCTTCACGCATAGGTTTTACTAATTCTGGTGGGTACATAATTTTTTACTATTTAAATGTTTATCGAGCTACAAAGATACTCAATAAGTTGGTTAAAATTTGCTAAACTTTTGGGCACTTCAAGAATTTCAATTACATATTATGTAACAATTTAGCGTATTGCTTTACTTATATTTGTAATTTAATTTGGCATATATGTTTAGCATTTTTGGCGCGATAGTAGGGTATAGTATTTATAGATTTCCAGGAGCAATTGCAGGCTATTTTTTAGGGTCTTTTATTGATCGGTATAATAGCAAAAGAACAAACCCTGGTGGTCAGAGAGATGTTTTTAGGGATCTTTTTGATCAACAACGCGGTAAAACGGTAAACCCTGCAGATTTTGAAATTAATTTACTATCCTTAGCCTCATTGGTTATAAAAGCAGATGGCACGGTAAGCCAAAGTGAATTAGATTTTGTGCGTAAGTATTTTGTTCAGGCCTACGGAAAAGACAGAGCAAATGCTACCTTTAAGGTGTTTAATGATGTTGTTAAAAAAAGTGATCTCTCTGCCAAGGGTATAGCCAGTGTTATGCGGGCAAAAACCAGATATGAATCTAGATTGCAAATTTTACATTTTTTGTTTAGTATCGCCAATGCAGACGGAACTGTAACAACTAGTGAGGTTGAAATGATCAGCCAAATAGCAGGATTTCTCTCTATACAGTCTGCAGATTTCCATAGTATAAAAGCAATGTTTTTTAAGAATCCTGACAGGGCGTATAAAATCTTAGAAATAGATAAAACAGCTACTGTGGCTGAAATAAAAAAAGCCTACCGTACCATGGTCAAAAAATACCATCCAGACAAACTTATAGACATGGATGAGGCCTATAAAAAAGGAGCAGAACAAAAGTTTAGAGAGGTTCAAGAATCTTATGAGCGCCTCCAAAAAGAGAGAGGGTTTTAACCTCCCATTAGCTTAAGTGCTGGTAAGCAGTATCTTATTTTTTAGTCAAGGCTAAAAAATAATTAAGGTGTATTAAAAAAATAATTTTACCTTTGCCTTATGTATTCATTAGCAGAAGAAAATTACATCAAGGCTATTTTTCATTTACAGCAAACCAAAACTGGCGCTGTAAGTACAAATGCCATTGCAGAAAGTATGGACACAAAAGCATCTTCTGCTACAGATATGGTGCAAAAGCTGGCCGATAAAAAGGTGCTCTCATATATTAAATACAAAGGCTCTAAGCTTACCGAAAAAGGGAAGAAAATAGCTACTAGAATTGTAAGAAAACATCGTTTGTGGGAGGTCTTTCTTGTAGACAAACTTGGTTTTCACTGGGATGAGGTTCATGAAATTGCAGAGCAATTAGAGCACATTCATTCCAATGAACTTATCAAAAGATTAGATGCGTTTTTGGGTAGTCCAGCATTTGATCCTCACGGTGATCCTATTCCAGACGAGCATGGAAATTTCATGAAAACAGAAAAAAAGTTGCTTTCCCAATTAAACAAAAGCCAATATGGTGTTTGTGTTGGTGTTAAAGAATCCAGTGCAGAGTATTTACAATATTTAGACAAAAAGAAAATAAGTATTGGCACTAAAATAAATGTCTTAGGTAAAGAGTTTTTTGATGGCTCTATGGTAATTCAAGTAGGAAGAGATCAGTTTTTTATATCCAAGCAAATTGCAGAAAATTTATATGTTCAAACAAATTAAAATGATTAAAAAAATTATTGTCATGCTTGTTGTAACCGCTTTTTTGGGGTGTAAAAACAATAAAGTAGACAACGGAAAGCTCAATGTTGTGGTGACCACAACGATGCTAACCGACCTTGTTAAAAACATAGGCGGCGATCTTATCAATCTACAAGGATTAATGGGAGCGGGAGTAGACCCACATCTATATAAAGCAAGTGAAGGAGATGTTTCAAAACTATTTAACGCAGATGTAGTTTTTTATAACGGACTACATCTGGAAGGAAAACTGGTGTCTATTTTTGAAAAAATGGAAGCTCAAAAAACAACAGTGGCTCTGGGAGAATTTTTAGCAAAAGACGGCTTGATTGGGTCAGATTATTTTGCCTCTAATTATGATCCTCATGTGTGGTTTAATATTCAATACTTTAAAGAGTTTTCAAACAAAGTAACTGCTGTTTTATCAAATAAAGACCCAAAAAACGCAGAGCGCTATGCGGCAAATAATCTAGCATTCCAGCAAGAATTAGATCTGTTACAAACAAGGGTAGTAGAAGCTATTGCCTCCCTTACGCCAGAGAAGAGAATTTTAGTTACGGCTCATGATGCTTTTAATTATTTTGGGAAGGCTTACGGCTTTAAAGTTGTTGGGCTTCAAGGGCTCTCTACCGCTACCGAGGCTGGTGTGCAAGACGTGCAGCAACTCTCTGAGTACATCATACAAAACAACGTGAAGGCTATATTTATTGAAAGCTCTGTGCCCAGAAAAACCATAGAGGCATTACAGGCTGCAGTGCTATCAAAAGGCCATCAGGTTTCTATTGGTGGCTCTTTGTATAGCGATGCTCTTGGAGACACTGGGTCTGTAGAAGGAACCTATACAGGAATGTTTCTGTATAATGTAAAGACTATTGTTAACGCCTTACAATAACAGATGACACAAAAAATTGCCATACAAGTAGATGATTTAACGGTAGCCTATAATTACAAACCTGTTTTATGGGACATAGATTTGGTGATACCACAGGGAGTCTTAATGGCTATTGTGGGGCCCAATGGTGCAGGAAAATCTACCCTAATAAAAGCAATTTTAGGCATCATAGATCCCATTGCAGGTAGTGTGGCTATCTACGGGAAACCTTATAAAAAACAGCGAAAACTAGTTGCCTACGTGCCTCAAAAAGGAAGTGTAGATTGGGATTTTCCAACCACCGCATTAGACGTTGTTATGATGGGTACCTATGGAAGTTTAGGTTGGATTAAAAGGCCTGGGCAAAGAGAAAAAAAGGCTGCTTTAGAAGCCCTAGAAAAAGTAGACATGCTCTCTTTTAAAAACAGACAAATAAGCCAACTCAGTGGCGGGCAACAACAGCGTATTTTTTTGGCTAGAGCGTTGGTGCAAAACGCATCAATTTATTTTATGGATGAGCCCTTTCAAGGAGTAGACGCCTCTACAGAAATAGCCATTATTAATATCTTAAAAGAGCTCCGAAAAGCCGGGAAAACGGTAGTGGTTGTTCATCATGATTTACAAACAGTACCAGAATATTTTGATTGGGTTACGTTTCTAAATGTAAAGAAAATTGCCACTGGAGCAGTAAAAGATATTTTCAACGATGACAACCTAACCAAAACCTACGGGATCAATTATAAAGTAGCGGTAAATAAATAAACCCAATGAGTATCACCGAGTATTTCAATCTAATATTTTCAGACTACACCCTACGCAACATTAGCCTAGGAACTGCTGTATTGGGTGTTATATGCGGTATGTTAGGGAGCTTTGCGGTTTTAAGAAAACAAAGTTTGTTGGGAGATGCTATTTCTCATGCCGCATTGCCTGGCATTGCCCTGGCGTTTTTAATAACTGGCGGCAAAGACAGCAATGTTTTACTTTTGGGAGCCCTGGTGAGTGGTTTGGTTGGCGCCTTTTGGATTCGTGGAATGATCTCCAAAACCCATTTAAAAAGCGATACAGCATTAGGGCTCATTTTGTCGCTCTTTTTTGGTTTTGGCATGATGCTCCTTACCTACATACAAAAACAACCCAACGCAAATCAAGCAGGTCTAGACAAGTATTTATTTGGCCAGGCGGCGACCCTAGTAGAGAGTGATGTTTTGCTAATGATAGGTGTTACAGGTGTCGCTCTTTTGGTAGTACTGTTGTTTTGGAAAGAATTTAAGCTGCTCCTTTTTGACCAAGACTACACCAAAACCCTCGGGTTTAACACAAAGTTTATAGACATTTTAATAACTTTTTTTATTGTTTTAGCAATTGTAATTGGGCTTCAGACCGTTGGGGTTGTTTTAATGAGTGCCATGCTCTTAGCGCCTGCCGCTGCAGCAAGACAGTGGACAAGCAGCCTGGCTATGATGGTTTTTCTTGCCGCACTTATAGGTGGTTTTTCTGGTGTGTTTGGCACTGCAATTAGCGCAACACAAAACAACCTATCTACAGGGCCGGTTATTGTGCTGGTAGCAAGTTTTTTTGTAGTGATTTCTTTTGTTTTTTCTCCTACCAGGGGGCTGCTGTTTAAACAAATAAGACTCATAAAAAATAGGCGTGATTTAAAGCTTAAAAAAACCTTACAGTTTATGTATGGTATTGCCCAAACTCATGAAAACATTGACCACCCTCATACGATAAGAATATTGAATAATTTTCAAGGTTTTACTAAAAAGTCATTACGTAAAATGGAAGAAAACCAGTGGATACTCCTTAACAAACAACAATGGTCTCTCACCTCAAAGGGTTTTAAGGAAGCTCAAAACCTTTTTAATCAACAACCTCAGCATGAGTAATCCTCAAATAGAAATACAACTTATTGCGAGTCTGGTTGCAATCTCTTGTGCTATTCCAGGGGTATTTCTGGTGTTGCGAAAAATGGCTTTAATTAGTGATGCCATTAGTCACTCTATCTTGCCAGGAATTGTTTTAGGATTTTTTATCACTCAAGATCTTAACTCTCCTATATTAATTATGTTGGCTGCCGGTACTGGAATTATTACAGTGGTGCTTGTAGAGCGTATCCAAAAAACAGGTCTTGTAAAAGAAGATACTGCTATTGGTCTTGTGTTTCCTGCCCTTTTTAGTATTGGGGTCTTATTAATTGCTAAAAATGCCAATGATATTCATCTAGATATAGACGCAGTCTTACTTGGAGAGTTGGCTTTTGCACCCTTTGATAGATTTCTACTCTTTGGAACAGATCTTGGGCCAAAAGCAGGCTGGGTGATGGGGGTTATTTTACTTATTACCTTGGTGCTATTGTATTTGTTTTTTAAAGAATTGAAAGTAAGCACATTTGATGTTGGTCTGTCTTCTGCCCTTGGTTTTTCACCAGCTATTTTACATTACGGACTAATGTCTGTGTCTTCTATTACTGTGGTAGGAGCTTTTGACGCCGTAGGAGCCATACTGGTAGTTGCCCTTATGATTGCTCCTGCTGCCACCGCGTATTTACTTACCTCAGATTTAAAAAAAATGTTGTGGCTTTCTGTCTGTTTTGGAGTTTTTGCGGCCATTGGCGGCTATTGGCTAGCGCACTGGCTAGACGCCAATATTGCGGGATCTATCACTACCATACTTGCGGTGGTATTTTGCTAGTGTATTTTTTTGCTCCTAAAAAGGGGATGTTGTCTGTCATGTATCGACAAAAACAGCAGCGCACAGAAGTTTCTTTACTTACTTTTTTATTGCACCTTAACAATCATCAAGAAACAAAGGAGCGGCATATCAATCATTTGCGAGAGCACATTAATTGGCAACAGGTAAAAGCAAACACCGTTGTAAAATTAGCCCTTGATAACAATATGATAACCATCACAGACAACGTTATCACCCTTACACAAAAGGGGCTTAGTTTTACTCAAACTGCCTTAGCGTATATTATTACCAATAAAGACGATAAAATAGAACACCTGAAGGATGACTTCTTTTTATTTAGAGGGTAGTAGCGCTTTTAAACCCCAAAATCAATGAAAAAATTACTGCTTATTTTTAGTCTGGCTAGTATCATATCTTGCCAAGTATTGGACCAAAAACAACATACAGCCGCTACTACTTTTTTAGTGCCCCTTGGAAATACAATTACTACATCTGGAGTTGCTATAACTCTAGATGCCGTTTTAGAAGACTCTAGGTGTCCTAGAAATACAACCTGTATTTGGGAAGGAAGAGCAGTAGTGAAAATTAGTATTACGCATCCCAAACAAAAAATCCGGGAGCTAACCGTGGTTTTTAAAAACCAAGAGCAAAGCATTATCACCCGCACAGAGGATGCTGTTTTTACAGCCCTGAAATTACTTCCCTATCCTGGTGGGGCTACCAGCAAAAAACTAGGGTATCAATTACAAGTTTCTTACAAAAAGAGTACTAATTAAAATACTAGTGTACACTTTTATTAGTGGCAACCACAATTATCATTGCCGCATTTGGTGTTGCCACCGTCAAGAGTGCCCAACGGTTTTTTCTTTTTGGACACAACTGCAGACCATACAAACTTGTTTGCCAAATAACCGGCTGCTAGTAAAAATGTAATACCCACAAAAAATTCTTGCATAGTTAATTATTTAAACCATTGGTATGCTCCAAGGGCTGTAATATAAGCAATAGCTGTCATTATTACTAATTGCCATAGGGGCCATTTCCAACTATTTGTTTCTCGTTTTACTACTGCAAGTGTGCTCATACACTGCATGGCAAAAGCATAAAAAAGTAACAAAGAAACACCGCTTGCAAAATTAAAAAGGGGTTTTCCTGTTTGTAGGTTGGTTTCTGCGGCCATTCTGTTTTTGATGGTTTCTACGTCATCGTTTCCAACACTATAAATAGTGGCAAGAGTTCCTACAAAAACCTCTCTTGCGGCAAAAGAGCTTATCAGGGCTATGCCTATTTTCCAGTCATACCCCAGTGGTTTTACCGCAGGCTCAATAAATTTACCAGCATGACCAATATAGCTATGTTCTAGTTTAAATGCCGCTATTTCTGTTTCTAGCTCATTTTGTGAAATAGGCGTTTCTAGGTTTTGTTGCTGTATAATGGCCTGGGCATTGTTAAAATCTCCTGGGCCGTATGATGCCAATACCCATAGTATTATAGAGATCGCTAGAATGATTTTACCGGCACCAAGGACAAATGATTTTGTTTTTTCTACCACGGTAATACCTACATTTTTAAACAGCGGTAATTTATAATTTGGCATTTCTATTACAAAAAATGTTTTGCTGCGTATTTGTAATACTTTATCTAGCATCCATGCAGATATAATTGCCGCTCCAAAACCTAACAAATACATAAACATTAAAGTAAGTGCTTGCAGGCTAAAGATACCCAACACGCGCTGCTCTGGTATGACCAAGGCAATGATGATAAGATACACAGGAAGCCTTGCAGAACAGGTGGTAAAGGGTGTTACTAAGATGGTGATGAGTCTCTCTTTCCAGTTCTCTATATTACGGGTGGCCATAATTGCCGGGATAGCACAAGCGGTTCCAGCAATAAGAGGGACAACACTCTTACCACTTAAGCCGAAACGGCGCATGACACGATCCATTAAAAACACCACTCTACTCATGTAGCCACTTTCTTCTAGAATAGATATAAAGAAAAACAAAAAGGCAATTTGCGGGATAAAAATAATAATCCCGCCCAAACCAGGGATAATACCCTCTGCTATTAAGTTGGTGAAATCTCCGGCGGGGAGCGTGCTTTTAGCCCATTCTCCTAGAGAGGCAAAGGTGCTATCTATAAAATCCATAGGGTAGCTGCTCCAATCAAAAATAGCCTGAAAAATAAGCAGCAAAACCCCAAAGAAAATCACGTAGCCCCAAAATTTATGCATTAAAATACGATCTAGACGACTCCTAAAATCTTTGGCACTTGCCTTATCTACCATAAGGGTTTGTTTAAGCACCTCATTGATAAACTGGTAGCGCTTTATGGTTTCTTTTTGCTGTAATCTTTTAAGATTGCTAATACTCTCTGTTTTAAAGCTAGCAACTCCTTTTAACTCATTTCTGTCTAGTTTTCCAAAGTTTACATCTTGGGTTATAACAAGCCAGAGCTTGTAAAGGTCTTGATTTGGGAATGTTTTTCTGAGCCTGTCAAAATATTCTGGAGCAATACTAGAGGCGTTCAAGCAAGGAGCAACGGAGAGTCTTTTGTAATTTGTAATAAGGTCTTTTAATTGCTCAAAACCTTCGTTTTCTCTAGAACTAATAAGGGCTATTTTGGTTTCAAGGCTTTGCTCTAAGGCGGTAATATCAAGGGTGATGGCTTTGCGCTTCATGCGGTCTGCCATGTTAATAACCAATATAGTAGGAATCCCTAAATCTTTAATTTGTGTAAAGAGCAGTAAATTTCTTTTTAAGTTTTCTATGTCTGTAACCACAACAGCTACATCTGGGAAATCCTTGTCATTTTTATTAAGTAGTAGCTCAATAACTACATTTTCATCTAGAGAAGAGGCATTTAAACTATAGGTTCCAGGCAAATCCAGCACATGGGCTTTTACCCCACGGGGCAGTTTGCAAATACCCTGCTTTTTCTCTACAGTTATCCCCGGGTAGTTTCCCACTTGCTGGTTGAGCCCTGTGAGTCTATTAAAGACAGAGGTCTTTCCTGTATTAGGGTTTCCAATTAGTGCAACGTTAAACTGTTTTGCCATGTTTTATTTTCGCTCAGGAGAATCTGTTTGTTCTGTAATAATCTCTATCTGTATTTGAGCCGCTGTTTCTTTTCTAATGGCTAGGTGTGCTCCATTTACAGTAAGATACATTGGATCTTGAAATGGCGCAGTTTGTACAAGAGCCACCTCATTACCAGGCAAACATCCCATTTCTAGAAGTTTTAAAGGAACGGTATCAACAGAAAATTCTTTGATAATGCCGCGCTGTCCTTGTTTTAATGTAGCAATGGTGGCCATTTTATTTAGATTGATTTTAAACAAGCAAAAATAATTATTTGAACCCTACCTGCAAAGTTTTACAAGGGGTATTGTGAAACTTTAACGCAACGAGGAGATCATAGGGGGGTCTTAATAATTAATTAACCCAAAGAAGATAGATTTTTTTCCTTGGTTTTGCAGCACTCCAATATCATGCAAGATACGATCCATCTCCTGGGTCTGAGTACCATCATAAAATCCACGGATTCTTTTTTGGGTGTCAATTAAAACAAAATTTTCTGTGTGCACGAGCCCCAGAGGGTCATCAGGGTTTTCTTTGGCAACCAAATATTGTTTTCTGGCAAGGTCGTAAATCTCTTGTTTACTACCAGTAACAAGGTTCCATTGTGTAGCGTTTACCTTTTTTTGAATGGCATACTTTTTAAGTTGGGCTACGGTATCAATCTCTGGCATTACCGTATGAGAGAGTAATAATACATCTGGATTATTTGCTAATTTATCTTGCAACTCTACCATATTGCTTGTCATGATAGGACAAATGGTTTGACAGGTGGTAAAGAAGAAGTCTGCCACATATATTTTACCCTCATAGGTATCTTGGGTTACGGTTTGCCCATTTTGATTGGTTAGCCTAAAATTTGAAATGGTATGGTATTTTTTTTGATGTCTTATCTCTTGGGAAACCAATGCCGCGCTCACCGCAGAGGGCTGGTATACTGGCAGTATCTCTACAGGCTTGAGAACACTGTAAATAATAGAAATTATAATCACAGATAGCGGCATTAAAACAATAGCAAGTAATTTGTATTTAGAAAAAAACTGTAGCATATCTCTGAGTGATAATAAGCTACAAAAATACGACCTAAAAATGATAAAAGCAGCCTAGCCTAGTGCTATTTTATTGCTGTAATATGTCTAAAAACAACATTTTTTTTGCACTACATAATAGATTACTTTTGTGCCAAAGCGAAAGGCTAGTTAATTTACGTTGGTCTTTGCTTTTTTTTGTTCTGGTTTTGGAGCAATAAACCAGAAAATAACAATTTATTTTATTGAACTATGAGTCCATTTTTCGTTAAAGCGATACAATTACTACTAAGTCTGTCTTTTTTAATCGTCCTTCATGAGCTGGGGCATTTTATACCCGCAAAGTTGTTTAAAACTAGGGTAGAGAAATTTTTCTTGTTCTTTGACGTAAAGTTTGCCCTTTTCAGCAAAAAAATTGGAGAAACGGTATATGGTATTGGATGGTTGCCACTAGGGGGTTATGTTAAAATATCTGGAATGATTGATGAGAGTATGGACAAGGAGCAAATGGCCCTGCCGCCTCAACCCTGGGAGTTTAGATCTAAGCCTGCTTGGCAGCGACTTATTATTATGCTTGGAGGGGTTACGGTAAACATAATAGTTGGGTTTGTAATTTACATGGGGATATTACATTTCTATGGGCAAGATATTACCACTAATAAACAACTACCAAATGGCTTTGCGGTACATGAGTCTTTCAAAGGGTATGGGTTCCAGGATGGAGATAAGATTTTATCTGTAAATGGCGCCGCTTTTGAGAACGTAACAGCAATCAACAAACATTTATTTTTACGTGATGTAAATACCATTGAGGTACTGCACAATACCGGAGAAAAACAAACCATTGAGATGCCCCAACAGATTGGTACTTTAATGTTTGAGAACGATGTGCTTAGACCCTTTACCCAGCGCGTAGCACCAATTTTGGGGGTAATTGGTGATCAGAGCTTTCCTGCTGCTGCTGCAGGATTTAAGATAGACGATACTATTTTGGAGGTAAACGGCACACCCATTGTGTTTTGGCATGAATTCCAGAACCTTGTAAAAGAAAATGGACAAAAAGAAAATGTATTTTTAATATCACGTGATGGAGCGCAGCTTACTTTAAAGGCAACTCCTAATGAGACTGGACAAATAGGGCTATTGCCCTACGGCACCTCCATACGCAAAGAGTATACCCTTGCAGAGAGCATCACAGGTGGTGTTGGATATGGTATGGATGTCTTGAAAGATTACATTACACAGTTTAAGTATGTATTTACCCAAAAAGGAGCCTCACAGGTTGGTGGTTTTGGAGCTATTGGAGGCTTGTTTCCAGACACCTGGGACTGGGTAAGTTTTTGGCAAACAACAGCCCTTATATCTATTATACTAGCTTTCATGAATATTCTTCCTATACCAGCTTTGGATGGTGGGCACGTGATGTTTTTGTTATATGAGATGGTAAGCGGTAGAAAACCGAACGACAAATTTATGGAGTATGCGCAGATGGTTGGATTTTTCTTGCTTATTGCTCTGGTTTTATTTGCCAACGGAAACGATATTTATAGATACTTCTTTGGCGGCTAAAAAAAACAAAAAACTATTTGCAACAGATAAAAAATAATTTATATTTGCACCCGCCTTATAATGATATGTGTTTCAAACACTTTTAATACGGGGCATCGCTAGAGACATTAGTCTTTATTTTTCTATATGAAATTCCTCTTTAGCTCAGTTGGTTAGAGCATCTGACTGTTAATCAGAGGGTCCTTGGTTCGAGCCCAAGAAGAGGAGCGAAAATTAGAAGCCTTCACAGCAATGTGAGGGCTTTTTTTATAGGGGCTAACCAGTTGTTAAACCTTCTAAAAGGCTTACAACACTTTTATCTATACAACTCAAAGAACAGTATAAAACTACTAAAAATTGACAGACTTTTGACAGACACTTACGTTCTTTTCGCCTTTTACAATCTTTAACAACCTATGTTGTGCCAACATATCTGCT
>CAJWXC010000004.1 GCA_913048215.1 uncultured Flavobacteriaceae bacterium
CGATGCTTTACTAGCCAGTGAAAAGGGATACAACAAACTAATGGACGCCTGTAAAAGTGTAAATGAAATACCCAATAATGAGCACTCTTCTATTGACATAAGTACTTGGAGACAATCTTGTTACAATGCCATGAATGACGATTTTAATAGCCCTATTTTAATCGCCCAACTCTTTGAAGGAGTTAAATATATAAACACATTAAAACAAGCAAAGGCAACTATCACAAAAGAAGATTTACAGGTTTTACTTGATACGATGCATGTGTTTATATTTGATGTACTTGGCCTGACAGATACAACATCTGAAGAATCATCAAAGGACACTAAATTATCTAGCGCCATTGAACTATTAATTGAACTGCGCAAGCAAGCTCGCAACAATAAAGATTTTGCAACAAGCGATAAAATACGTGATGACTTGCAAAAGGTAGGGATCCAATTAAAAGATGGTAAAGAAGGAACCTCGTTTTCTTTAAGCTAAAAAACATTTTATAATAGTGTTTCAGAAAAAAACCACACATTTATTTTGGTAAAAAATATTCTAATAGCACCTTTTGTTTTAATAATTCGTTTCTACCAACGGATGATATCTCCCCTATTTGCCCCAACTTGCAGATACACTCCAAGTTGCTCTAATTATGCATTACAAGCATTACAAACACATGGTGTTTTAAAAGGAGGGTGGCTGTCTATAAAAAGAATTTCTCGGTGCGCCCCATGGGGTGGTCATGGCCACAACCCAGTACCTCCCAAGAAATAAAAAGCTTACAAATTTAAACATCAATAAAATAGTATATTTACTAAATAACAAATCTACACTTTATGCAAGCACTAAAACTATTATGGAATCCAACAGATGGCGTTGATCTTGGTTTTTTTAAAATTCAGTTTTATAGTTTAATGTTTGTAGTGGCCTTCTCTTTAGGGTGGTATATTATCAAAAAAATCTATAAAAAAGAACAACAAAGCGAAAAAAACTTAGACAGTCTTTTTATATACATGGTTCTGGCAATTTTAATTGGAGCACGTATTGGTCATGTACTTTTTTACCAAAGTGAGCTTGTTTTTCAAGACCCATTGTCTATTATTTTACCCTTTAGGTTTGTGCCAGAGATAGAGTACACAGGTTTTAGGGGATTGGCATCACATGGAGCGGCCATCGCCGTTATTGTTGCTATGTATTATTACAGCAAAAATGTAATTAAAAAACCAATGCTTTGGATACTTGACCGCGTGGTGATACCTGTGGCAAGTGGTGCCATTTTTGTAAGAATTGGAAACTTTATTAATTCTGAAATTATAGGCAAACAAGTTACTGATTTCCCACTGGGAGTACAGTTTTTAAAAGATAGTATTGGAGCTAGACAAGCAACATATATCACAAAAATTAAAGACCCAAATAAGGCCTATGATGCCATAGCAAACGATCCTGTATTTGCAGATACCTTGGCAAGCGTTCCTTTTAGACACCCAGCGCAGCTGTATGAATCTTTTGGATATATTTTTGTGTTTTTAACCCTTTTATACTTTTACTGGAAAACAGATAAAAGCAAACAACTAGGGTTTTTGTTTGGACTATTTTTAGTGCTTTTATGGACCGTTAGATTTTTTGTAGAGTTTGTAAAAGAAGCCCAAGTAGATGCCAGAGGTGATTGGTTTTTAAATACAGGCCAATGGCTAAGTATTCCTTTTGTGCTATGCGGGGTTTATTTTATGTTTAAATCATACAAAAAGACATACAATAGCGGCCCATTATCTTAAGATATCTCCTCCAGCGTGGCAATAAAAAATCACCAGCAGATAACTATATAATACCAAAAAATGCCTTCCGGAAATCCAGAAGGCATTTTATATATACTACTAGTAGTTGCTTACGCTTCTACTTCTTGAGTTTTAACCTCTAGTAAATCACTTGCTTTTTTCTTCACAGTGTCATACATCACTGGAGTTGCAATAAATAGTGAAGAGTAAGTTCCTACTACTACACCAACCATAAGAGCAAATATAAGTCCTCGGATAGATTCTGCTCCAATAAAGAAAATACACAACAATACAATTAAAGTAGTTAGAGAAGTATTTAACGTACGGCTTAATGTACTATTTAACGCACTGTTAATTACTTTACTAAATGCCCATTTTGGATTGTCATTAAAGTACTCTCTAATACGGTCAAACACAACCACGGTATCATTTAAAGAATATCCAATAACCGTTAATATCGCGGCTATAAATGACTGGTCAATCTCCATGCTAAATGGCATAATGTTTTGCGTTAGAGAGAAAACCCCTAACACCAAAAGTACATCGTGGAATACTGCCACTACAGCACCCAAACTAAATTGCCATCTTCTAAATCTAACTAAGATGTACAAGAATACTACGAATAAAGATCCAAATACAGCCCAGAAAGAGTTTTTCTTGATATCATCTGCAATGGTAGGACTCACCTTATAATACTCCATAATACCTGCAATCTTGGCGGTATTATCTTCTCTAAACTCATCATAGGTCATTCCCTGTGGCAAGTAAGATTGTACTCCTTGATAAAGCTTTTGCTGCACCTCGTTATCAATCTCTGATCCAGTTTCACCTACTTTGTATTTTGTAGTTATTTTTAATTGGTTATTGGCGCCATAAGTCTTAGCCTCTGCACTGTTAAATTGTGCAATTAAATCTTGTTCTACGGCTGATGCATCTACATCTTGAGCAAAACGCACCGTATAGGTTCTACCTCCAACAAAATCAACACCTTGATCTAAACTGTTAGTGATTAAAGATCCAATACTTACGGTAATCAAGATAGCAGATATCACATAGGCTATTTTACGTTTGCCTAGGAAATTAATACTTACATTTTTAAACAAGTTTTTTGTAACTGAAGTAGAGAATGCCAATGGCTTACCATTTTTTGTATATCTATCAATAAACAATCTTGTTATAAAAATTGCAGTAAATAAAGAGGTAAGAATACCAATAAGTAAGGTAGTTGCAAAACCTTGAATAGGTCCTGTTCCAAATATTAGTAATATTAAACCGGTAAGTCCTGTTGTAATATTGGCATCTAATATTGAAGATAATGCATTTTGAAAACCATCTTTAATACTATCTTTTTGTGACTTCCCTTTAGCCATCTCTTCTCTAATTCTCTCAAATATAAGAACATTAGCATCTACAGAGATACCAATGGTAAGTACAATACCTGCAATACCCGGAAGTGTTAATACAGCTCCAAGACCTGCCAATACCCCAAAAATAAATAGAATGTTTACAATAAGAGCAACATCAGCAAAAGCACCTGCTTTACCGTAATACCCAACCATCCAAAACAGTACTAAAAGAAGTGCAATTCCAAAAGAAATCATCCCACTTGTAATGGCTTCTTGGCCTAAAGTTGGTCCTACAACTTCTGCCTGAATAATATCTGCAGAAGCTGGTAATTTACCTGCTCTTAAAACATTTGCTAAATCTTGTCCTTCTGCGATGGTAAAGTCTCCAGTGATTTCACTTCTACCTCCAGCAATTCCTCCTGGCGAGGTAACACCTGGTGCAGAATAAACAATATCATCTAGTACAATGGCTATTTGAGAAGAATTTTTATTTGCATTTTTGGTCATTTCTTCCCAAATCTTAGCCCCTTTACCATTCATTTGCATAGAGACTGCAGCGTTACTAAACTGATCATAAGTTTGAGCAGCATCTGTAACAACACCACCAGCAAGAGGTGCTCTCATGTCTCTATTACCTTTAATAGCATAAAGACCAGATGTCATTACTTTAGTTCCGTCTGTCAGTTCAGTTTCTACAGGCTTCTCCCAAACAAACTTAGTGAAACGTTGTTGCTGTGGCAACAGAGCTCTTACTTGAGACATGCGCAGGTAAGAATTTACAACTGCGGTATCTTTTAATTTAAAAATCCCTAAAACTGGACGTCCATTAAATCCTGGAGAAACTAGTTTTGAAAATAAAGGGTTTGCCTTTTCAAGTTCTTCTTCAGTTTCTTCAACTTCTTCTCCGGCAAGTAAGTCATCTACACTACTTTGGTCCTGGGGAGCATCTTTTGTTTCAACCTGGGTAGAGGTGGCCTCGTTGGCTTTTGCTAGGGCTGCTACTTTATTGTTGGCCAATTGTAAAAATCCTGCCATTTCTTCGCTTTTATAAACATCCCAAAACTCAAGTTGTGCGGTACTTTGTAATAGTTTAGAAACACGTTCTTTATCCTTAGCGCCAGGTAACTCTACCAATATACGAGCAGAATTTCCTAAACGCTGAATATTTGGCTGTGTTACTCCAAACTTATCGATACGCTTACGCAATACCTCAAAGGCCGATGTAATAGATTCATCTATCTTTCTATCAATAACTTTCTTTACCTCATCGTTACTCATGTTGGCGTTGATATCATCTTCTAATCCTTTATTGAAGAAAATATCTGGAGAGGCAAGTACATTATCACCATCAAGTGCCTCAAAAGCGATGTAAAAAGACTCTAAGAAAGTATCTTGAGAATCTTTTTGTAATTCACCTGCATTAGCAAGTGCTTGATTAAAGGCGGGGTCTTTTGTATTATTTGATAATCCTTTTAAGATATCCTGTACAGAAATTTGAAGGATCACATTAATACCTCCTTTTAAATCTAGTCCTTTATTTAATTCTTTTTCTTTTGCGGTTTTGTAATCGATACCCATCATAATTGGGAAACTAGAAACGCTATCAAGATAGGCGGCTTCTGCAGCTGCTCTTTTGTTGGGTTGATCTTTAGTGAACTTTGTATTTGCATACTGTGTTGCACTGTCTTCTACTGAATTTGCAAGATATGTGTATGATAATTGGTATAAACTTACCAAACCAAATAAAATCGCAAATAATGTAATGAGTCCTTTATTTTGCATGTTGTTGTTGTTTATTGTCAAATTTTTTGTCGGGCGAATATAAAAAGTATTGCCCGATTTGACACTATGTATTAAAAATAAAAATAGTTGAATATGTTCTCTGGCATCAAAAAACACTAAAATAGCGTAATTAAGATGTGTAGCTGAGTAAAGACAGTAAGGTGTACTACCGAAACTTTTGAAGAAAATAAGCGCTACAATTTCTTACACTATTGGGCCTGCTCTTACTTGAGGAATCTTGTAAGAGAATTCGGTAACAGTAAATGATACAGCACACTGTACTATATATGAGAGTTCTGTAATTTTATTTTGATGCGCTGTTTGACTTCCATGAATGGCATCGTATACTTTTGCGAGATAGTATCGATGTGTTTTGCCTTCAAAAGCAACTATAAGACCATTTAAATCTGGCTCAATGTCAGCGCGTTTTTGAATTTCGTGCACATCAATTTTGTAGACAGAACCAGTGTTAAAGGGAGGTGTTTGATTTTTGGGTAAAGAATTACAAGAGGCAAATTCATTAAGTAGCTCTTTTTTTGAATAAAGTACACCCTCTATTGCCTTGGTATCTATGGTGCTGTAGTAGGATATTGTTACATCACCATTTGCGCCTTGCTGTATTTTTATATTTTGGGCGCCTAAGACCTTAAGCTCATTTGTTATGGTGGTTATGGTTTTTTGAGTGTTTGCAACACTGACGGTATCACTACCAAAATCAACAATAATTTGTTGATTGGGCTGCGCTATTTGATCTAAGGTTAGCCCAATGAGGGCTAGTAGAATTACAAAGGAACGTATGTACCATTTTGTTTGCATAACAGCAAATATAAAAAAATAAAGACTGTATTGCTACAGTCTTTATTAATATGATAGGATTATAATAGTAGTATTAAAAACTCAATAATCCATTTGTTTTTGAGACACCTGCAGCACTCTCTTGCAGGTGTTGTTTTTCTGAGTCACTGAGTTCTATATCTACAATTTTCTCAATTCCTGTTTTGCCCAAAACTACAGGAACTCCAATACATAAGTCACTAAGACCATATTCACCTTCTAATAAGACAGAACATGGAAATATTTTTTTCTGATCGCAAGCAATAGCTTGCACTAGGCCAGACACCGCTGCACCTGGAGCATACCAAGCAGAAGTACCTAGTAATCCTGTTAGTGTTGCTCCCCCTACTTTGGTTGCCTCTCTAACTGCGTCCAAACGCTCTTGGGATATGAACTGAGTTACAGGAACACTGTTTCTTGTAGCCAGTCGTGTTAATGGAACCATTCCTTTATCACTATGACCTCCAATTACCATTCCATCAACATCACTAATAGGAGCATCTAAAGCTTCTGCCAAACGGTACTTAAAACGTGCACTATCTAAAGCGCCTCCCATACCAATAATTCTATTTTTTGGTAATCCTGTTACTTTGTGTGTTAAATACGTCATGGTATCCATTGGGTTACTCACCACTATTAAAATAGTATCTGGAGATTGGGCCACCAAACTTGTAGCAACCATCTTCACAATACCTGCGTTAATACCAATTAACTCTTCGCGAGTCATACCTGGCTTACGAGGTATTCCACTCGTGATAACGCAAATATCACTGTTAGCTGTTTTATTGTAATCATTGGTAGAACCAACAATACGTGTATCAAAACCATTGAGTGAAGCTGTTTGCATCAAATCCATGGCTTTACCCTCGGCAAAACCTTCTTTGATGTCTAATAAAACTACTTCACTTGCAAAATTTTTAATTGCAATATACTCTGCACAACTAGCACCCACGGCACCTGCACCTACAACTGTTACTTTCATATCTGTGTTCCGCGATGGCGGAAATTTTATTTATGGTTTGTATTTAACAAACAAACCGAATTAAACTTGATTTAATGTTTATTGAAATTTAATCACTTCATAATTTCGCTGCAAAAGTACAACTATATGCAATAAATATAAAGTTCTTTACAATTTATAATGTACTGAAAAATTGGTGTTTAGAAATTTACCAATGGTGATGTTTGAAGCAACATACCAATTATGCATATGGTAATTCACCCCTATATTTCCACGCATCATAAAGCTATTATCCTCAAGTGCTGTAAAGGCATCATTTAAAAGTCCTATCAAAAAATCTCCATCACCCCCCATGGTGTAGGTAAACTTATTTTGAGAAACCGCAAAAGCGCCCACAAACTCAAACTTATTAACACTTTTTGAGGCAATAAGCTGTCCTGTAACTGCATTAGCGTCAACCGTTAAAGAGTTTATAACAGCTAAAGCTTCTTGATTTTGATCTGTAGAAGTTACCTCAAAACCATCAAAGAATACTTTTGAATCAAATAAAGAATACGCCACTTGCACGGCTACTTGAAGCGCCTGAGAATCTTGATTGTCACCCAACCAGTACTGGCTTATATTGTGTTTTATGGCTCCCCCAAAAGTTTTATACCCTGAGTCATCAATTTTTACCTCTGGTACGTATTGAAGCGTCAGCTCTGTTTGCCCCCAAAGTCCAACAGAACCTTGCAGGTATGGGTAATAAAAAACCTGCTGCTTTGCACCTTCAAAGGTTTGCAACTCATAGTCATCACCCCCTAATGTAAAATCATAAAAAACACTGGTGTCTCCTCCTAAGGCTGTTGGCACCTGTGCAGATTGAGCATCTCTGATATCCAGAGCAATAAAATCTGAGTCATTTACTGTAAAAGATTTTTGAGCATCAGAAACTGACAAAGCATTTACATGCAGCGACACATCTACCTCATACAGCTCTAGACTCTTGGCAGAACTATACCAAGATCCTGTAGATTGATACACCGCAGCCTCTGCTGCAGGAGAGACATACTTATTACTAATTAAGAGCATATCAATTAAAAAATCTTCAACATCTGTAAGATAGGTGTTTTGAGCAGCCGCCATCACCGGAAATAAAAAAAGAAAAGCAATACACGGTATTACTTTTCTTTTTGGAATACTATTTTTAAGCATCGATATTGGCATATACAGCATTTTTCTCAATAAACTCTCTACGAGGTGGCACCTCATCACCCATTAGCATAGAGAAAACTCTATCTGCCTCTGCGCCACTATCAATAACTACTTGGCGTAGAGTTCTAAACTCTGGGTTCATGGTGGTGTCCCACAACTGTTCTGCATTCATCTCTCCAAGACCTTTATAGCGCTGTATTTTACTACCATCTCCAAACTCTTTCATAAAAGCATCCCGCTCTTGATCATTCCAGGCATATTTCTTTTTAGCTCCTTTTTTAACCAAATACAGAGGCGGTGTTGCGATGTAAACATTTCCGTTTTCTACCAAATCTTTCATGTAACGGAAGAAGAACGTAAGTATTAAAGTAGAAATATGACTACCATCTACATCGGCATCACACATAATCACAACTTTATGATAACGTAACTTTGATAAATTAAGGGCCTTACTGTCTTCTTCTGTACCAATGGTTACACCAAGTGCCGTGAAAATATTTCGAATTTCTTCATTTTCAAAAACCTTGTGTTGCATGGCCTTCTCCACATTCAAAATTTTACCACGTAATGGCAAGATGGCTTGAAAATTTCTATCACGTCCTTGTTTTGCTGTACCACCTGCAGAATCTCCCTCTACTAAGAAAACTTCACATTTTTCTGGATCTTGCTCTGAGCAATCACTTAGTTTTCCTGGCAAACCACCACCGCTCATAACTGTTTTTCGTTGGACCATTTCACGGGCCTTACGAGCTGCATGTCTTGCCGTTGCTGCCAATATTACTTTTTGAACTATTGTTTTAGCATCAGCGGGGTTTTCTTCTAGGTAGTTTTCAAGCATTTGAGAAACAGCTTGACTCACCGCAGAGGTTACCTCTCTGTTTCCTAACTTTGTCTTAGTTTGTCCTTCAAATTGTGGCTCCCCAACTTTTACAGAAATAATAGCAGTTAGTCCTTCTCTAAAATCATCACCAGCGATATCAAACTTTAATTTGTCTAACATACCCGAGGCATCTGCATACTTTTTTAAAGTATGGGTTAAACCTCGACGAAAACCACTTAAATGGGTTCCTCCTTCATGGGTATTAATGTTATTTACGTAAGAATGTAAATTTTCTGTGTAAGAAGTATTATATACCATAGCAACCTCAACAGGAATACCGTTTTTCTCACCTTCCATAGAAATAACATCTGCGATTAGCATCTCACGATTTCCGTCTAAAAAACGAATAAACTCTTTAAGGCCCTCTGTACTGTGAAACGTTTCTGTTTTCAAGCTGCCATCCTCCTCGGTAACCCGCTTATCCTCGAGAGAAATTGTGATTCCTTTGTTTAGGTAAGCTAGCTCTCTCAAACGGCCCGCTAGGGTGTCATAATTGTATTCTAACGTTTGTTTAAATATTTCAGGGTCTGGCTTGAAGGTAACTTCTGTTCCTCTGTCTTCTGTACTGCCTACAGATTTCACTGGATACATTGTTTTACCTCGCTCATACTCTTGCTCGTAAACTTTGCCTTCTCTAAAAACAGTTGCTTTTAAGTGAGAAGATAATGCATTCACACAACTCACCCCAACTCCATGCAGGCCACCAGAAACTTTGTAAGAATCTTTATCAAACTTCCCTCCCGCACCAATTTTAGTCATTACAACTTCAAGGGCAGAAACGCCCTCTTTTTTGTGGATACCAACAGGGATACCACGACCATTATCTCTAACAGTAATACTGTTATCTTCATTGATCCAAACATTAACAGTATCACAGTGCCCAGCCAATGCCTCATCAATAGAGTTATCAATCACCTCATACACTAAATGATGTAATCCTCGGGTTCCAACATCTCCGATATACATGGATGGTCTCATGCGAACATGTTCCATACCCTCTAGGGCTTGAATTTGATCTGCACCGTAATTCCCTTTATTTTGTTCTTCGCTCATAAATACTTAAATTCAAAATGTTTGTATGTTATCCTAAAAAAAGAAAGAAAACATCGGGTAAAAAAACCGTGTCGTGCCTTAAAAATTAGGACCTAAACAAATATAACCAAACAGACAGCAAAACCTAGTAATTATAAAGGTTTTAGCGGCTAAGTTATTAACAAATAATTGTGAAAAACCAACCTGTTTTTTTTAGAGAAATAGTGTAGCTTGCAGTAAGGTTTTGTTTCCTGAAAAACAAAACGAAGTATTCACGTATTTTTAAAGGTAGTAACCCTTATCAAAAAACAAATTCAAAATGAAAAAAATTATTTTAAAATGGTATCCTGTAATCCTAGCATTCCTTTGTTTATTGTACTCTGTAGGCTATGGTATTATGGGTTTCACTGAAGAGGCTCAATATTCTGCACATTGGCCAGGCACTATATTATTGTTTGCAATAGCAATTAGACAAAGAAGAACAACATGAATTTAGGATTTTTCGTAATAGGTGCCATTATATTTTCCATATACATATGGTTGACATTTTGGAATATTTTTTACTCTAACAAGAAACAAAGAGAGGAAAATTATCCAAATTTGAATAAAAACACAACGGTTGATGTAAAACCACCTTCTGACCAACACTAAGTTACATCAACTTAGCGTCAGGGTTATGTAATAAAAAAATCAATGCAAACTGCTTGAATTTACTTATTAATAGCCCAACATAACTACGGCATAATGTTTCACTTGAAAGCAGGCTTGTCTTAGGCAACAAAATAACAAAACACCTCCCTAAAGTATCTATAATTGGGTCTTGCCCAGATATGGCAATAATACATATGCTTAAATCTTCTGAGCATAATTGTAGTAGCGCATATTAATTTTTGAAATATATCTTTAGAAGGCTATTTTACACCCAAAATACGGTGTGGCATATTTGTCTTTTATCTAATAAAAGTGAAGCCTAGATACTTTTTATTGTTTTTATCTACTGTAATTTGGAGACTCTTTTGTAATAGTAACGTCATGAGGATGACTCTCATTAATACCACTAGCGGTTATTTTAACAAACCTACCAGTGTCTTTTAAGGTAGCAACATCTTTCGATCCACAATACCCCATACCGGCTCTTAAACCGCCTATAAACTGTGTCATACTCTCGAGAAGCTCCCCCTTGTAAGGCACACGTCCCACAATACCCTCAGGAACTAATTTTTTAATATCATCTTCAACGTCTTGAAAATACCTGTCTTTAGAGCCTTGTTTCATTGCCTCTACAGACCCCATACCGCGATAACTTTTAAACTTTCTTCCTTCAAAAATAATAGTTTCTCCAGGAGATTCTTTTGTACCTGCAAGCAAGGATCCTAACATAACACAATCTGCTCCTGCAGCAATAGCTTTAGGAATATCACCGGTGTAGCGAATACCTCCATCAGCGATAACAGGAACACCAGAGCCTTTTATAGCCGCAGCTACCTCTAGTACCGCAGAAAACTGTGGAAAACCAACACCAGCGACCACACGTGTGGTACAAATTGATCCAGGACCAATCCCTACTTTAACGCCATCTGCACCAGCCTTAACCAGATACTTTGCAGCTTCTGGGGTTGCAATGTTGCCTACCACTACCTCAAGGGTTGGAAATCGTTTTTTTACCTGTTGTAAAACATCTACCACACCTTTAGTGTGTCCATGGGCAGTATCTATGACAACAGCATCTACTTGCGCATCAACCAAAGCTTTAGCTCTTTGAACAGCATCTGGAGTAACACCCAAAGCAGCCGCTACACGTAACCTACCAAAAGTGTCCTTGTTTGCCGTTGGTTTTAAAGTAAGTTTTGTTATATCTCTGAAGGTAATAAGACCTAAAAGAGTTCCGTCGTTTTCAACAACTGGTAATTTTTCAATTTTATTTTGCTGTAAAATTGCTTCTGCTTCCTGCAAGGAAGTTCCTTTGGCAACAGTTACCAAATTCTCGCTAGTCATGATATCTTCTAGTTTCCTCTCATAGTTTTTTTCAAAACGCAAATCACGATTGGTTACAATACCTATTAATTTTCCTGACCCATCTATAATTGGAATACCACCAATACGATACTCTCGCATTGTTTTTTGAGCATCGCCAACTGTGCTTTCCTTAGTGAGTGTTACAGGATCCTGTATCATACCACTCTCTGCTCGTTTTACTTTTCTAACTTGGGCAGCTTGTTGTTCTATGGTCATGTTTTTATGCAAAACACCAATACCACCTTCTCTGGCAATAGCTATAGCCATTGCACTTTCTGTAACCGTATCCATGGCAGCAGAAACAATTGGCACGTTTAAAGTAATATTTCTGGTAAATTGAGTTTTTATAGAGACCTCTCTTGGTAGAACTTCAGAAAAAGCTGGTACTAAAAGTACATCATCATAGGTTAGGCCTTCTCCAATTATTTTGTTTTCGTGTGCCGTCATTGCAATCATTATTAAACGCCGAAAAGAATACGGCATTATTAGTGTTTAATTGCGTGTAAATATACTACTATTTATTGTGAATTTGTTTTCTTAGGTTATAAAACGCCCTCAGAGTTTAAACTGCAACAATCCATAAAAGGTTCTTGGCTGGCTTGGAATAATACCCGGTCCCGGATATCCTGTAGCTCTTCTTGTAAAATAACTAGTATTGAGTAGGTTGTTAATACCAGATTCAATTTTAAATTTCTTGTAAGTATATGACAAAGAAAAATCTAGTATATCATAGGACGGAATTTCACCTATCACACCACTTTGACTTGTGAAATCTCTTGGAGAATTTGTGGCGTCAGTGAATTGTTTTGTTAGATAAGTATATTGAACACTGCTTAAAAAATCACCATAACCAAAACTAATACCCGTTTTAATATTCGCTTTTGGAATAAATTCTACTTGCTTACCTTTTACGTTGTTTTCTTGAGATTTGGTGTATTGGCTCTCTGTAAAAGCAACATTTAAAAACGTATTTAATCTGAAATTTTCGTTTGATGAAAAAGTCTCCCAAATATTCCAATCAACAAAACCCTCAAAACCATAGGTCACCGCATCACCAATATTTGCTCTAAAACGCTCGTCTTGAATATCACTAACCGCTCTTAAAACTACCCCTAGCCTGTCTTGATAGCTAAGAAAGAAAACACCAAAATCATACCTAAGAAAATTTTTAAACGTTCCGCGAGCACCTAAATCAAAGGTATATCCTTGCTCATCGGTGATATTAGGATCTATTGTTAATGAAGGGTTTGTAATTCTTATATCACTAAAGGTGACAGACCTATAGTTTTGACTCAAATTTGTATATAATTCTGTGGCGTATGATGCCTTATAACTAGCTCCAACACCCAACAAAACAAAACTGCGATCAAAACTACGATTATCTGCAATAGTTTGATTTAAAATAGCATTGCCAGCTAAATCTAGAACAATATTTTTATACTCCCCTTGGCTTTGTGTTTTTATAATATCTACTCTTACACCTGGGGTTACAGTAAGTTTTTGAGAAAGTTTAAAAATATGCTCAGCAAATAAGGCAACATTTAAGTTAGGAAATGTAAAATTACTTTGTCTTGTATACTCAGGAAACAAAGTGTCTGCAAAATTAAAATCAGCGTCATTTGAGGTACTTCCAGGTCCTTGACGTTCCGTGTTGTTTGACTGATAGTATTTTGCGCCTACTAGTAGGGCTTGCTCTGTTTTGAATAATTGATACCTTGTCAAAAAACGAGCCTCTGCACCCCAGTTTCTAAAATTACCCACAATTAAATCTCTAGGAGCTTGCAGATCATCTACTTGAGACACCCTGTTTTCTCTAAAACCTACAGATTTTCTAGAGGCATCAAGTGCAAATATATTAACACTAAAATCTGTATTTGGTGATATGGCATGCTCTAAAGCAAGGGAATATAATTTCCAATCTACATCAAACCAATTTCGCGATCGGTTGCTGAAGTTTGGTTGTTGTTCAAATTGAGTGTCTGTTAAACCACCTGGCTGTTGGGCTAGATAATCTAAATAACTAAACTCAAACGATACTTTTGTTTTTTCAGAAAAACTGTAATCTATATGGGCATATGCATTGTAAGAATCAAACTGTGAATTTGGTCTAAAACCAGTACCAGTTTTGTAATTAAAATAGCTGTAATAACCAACCTTACCTGATGTACCACTTAGGCTATTAAAACTAGTAAACAAATTATTACTACCTACAGATTGCCTTGAAGTCAGATTTACTTTTTTAGAAGGATCAGGCATTTTCAATTTAAAATTGATCAGCCCTCCAAATTGAGTTCCATACTGTAATGATGCTGCACCACGAACAATTTCTATTTGCTCAATAGCCTCGGCAGGTGGTGTATAATAACTCTCGGGGTATCCTAAAACATCTGCTGAGATATCATATCCGTTTTGACGAGTATTAAAAGAGGAGGTTCTATTTGGATCAAGGCCTCTACCACCCACATTAAGCTGTAATCCTGCATCATTATTGTCGTAAATATTTAAACCTACTACTTGGCCATAAACTTGTCTAGCGGTTCCACTAGCTAGATTTGCCGTAAGATTATCTAAGACAACAACTTCACTCTTCTTCCCAGCATAAATTGCTGTTCCTTCTATATCTCTTAAATTTCTGAGGGCAAAAATTCTCTCTTTACGCTTTGTGATAACAACCTGATTGAGGGTTTGTTCTAAAACAGGGAGCTCGATAGTCAGTGAGGTATTTTTTGTTATGTCAATGGTGGTTTGTACAACTTCATATTCAAAAGAAAAAGCAACAAATGTGTAGTTACCAGGGGGAACGTTTTCAAAGGTAAAAGTGCCTAGGCTATCTGTCACTGCTGTGCTGGATAGGGTTGTGTTATACACCTCTGTGTTTTGTATAGGGGCTTTAGTGTCTTTAGAAATTACAACACCCGTAATTGTATACTGCCCATACAACACGCAATGAAACACTAAAAATAATAAACCTAAATAATAGTTGATATGCTTCATATACTATATACCCTCAATGGTATCATTAAATTCTAGAATCCAATTTTTATGGGTAAAGGTATCCTCTACTTCAAGAAGGTTTATTTCTGGATTTATAAAGGGTTGGCTCAATCTTCCATTAAGCGCTACAAAACTCTCTACATGTACAGCCACATTTTGGTGTCCCTTTGACCTGTAATAATTCCCAAGATAATGAGCGTACTCCAAAATAAAATCAGGCTGTGTACTCATTTGTTTTTCTTGAAAAGTGGTTAAAAAATCACTGTTATCTACAGCGAATTGACTACCTGTTTTGGTGTTTTTTACAATAAATTGAGCATACCCTGCTTTTTCCATTAACATAACACGCCAAGAAAAACGGTAGCCTTGTTCTGTCCAAAAAAGTTCTTTGGGATACATGATATATCTCCATGGCAAAAGTAGCTGAACTATCATAAAAACACCCACCACATAAGAAGCTATTTTAAAACCATTAGCATTTGTTGTGGTATTAATATTGATACTCCTATACAATTGCAGCTTTTTTAAAATCAAAGAAAAGAACTTAAGTATCCTCCCATGTAGAGTAGCATCAAAAAAAATGAGTGTACTAATTATCATTATGTATGGAAACATCCCAATAGGGAAAAGTATACGCGTAAGCACATGAAAAACAACTACAAGAACAAAAGCAAAAGATCTTGAGGGTTTCCAAAGCAATAAAAAGGGTATGGACAAATCATAAAGTGCACCTCCCCAGCTAAATGCATAATGTATCCAATTTTGCTGCAAAAGATCACCTAGTAAAGGAATATCGTATTTTGATGGCAACCAAATCTTTAAGGGCATGGCACTTACTAGCCAATCACTGTTGAGCTTGGCTAGCCCCGCGTACAAGTAAACAATACAAAGAAGAAGCTTAATACTATTTATGGTCCAGGCAGAAATATTCTTTGACACTTCACACCTTCCTCTTAGGGCATCCAAGGAATAGTAACAATTTGCAGGTAAAAAAATTAATAGAAAACTCAAACAACTAATAAAGTAGTAGTGGTTTAAGTATGTTGTTTTATCTAGAAGCTCTATGTAGGTAAAACTTAGAAAAAATAAAAGTATTGCTACCCTGTATCTGTAGCCAATGGCAACAAAGATTGCTGAAACACCACAAATAAAAAAAAGAAGATAAACAAATTGGCCTGGGTTTGGAAGCCAATAAAAACCATAATAAGAAAAAGAAAAACTAGGTTCAATGTACAAGGTATCTATCCAGCCTAAACTCCAAAAACGTATAATGCTTACAAGCATCATAAAACCAAACAATATACGAAATACGGCCAGTGGCGTAGCACTAGTTTGTTTTGTGATGTATGTATGGTAGTTTGTATGCATTAATCACCATCTGCATCAACATAATTCACATCAATGCTTAGTGCTTGTAACATATCTACTTTCATTAAAATCACGTTACGTTGTAATTCATCGTATGCCTCTAGCATTTTTGTATTATCATTGGTAATTTGTTGTATGAAATTATCATTTAATAATTCAATTTTTGAGAAAGCAACTTGAAATTGATTGTTAATCAGTGTTTGTAGACTAGCATCATTTTTTTCAGAACCTAATGCTTCTAGGTATGAATTTAGACTAAATCCGTTTGATTGATACTCACTAGAGAAGCCCTTGCCGTTGAAGAAATCAACGGTAGCATTTAATGCTTGAGTTAATAGTAATTTTGAAACAGTCTGGTTGTAATACGATTCTACATTTTGAGGTAGCGGGCTGCCAGAGAAAACACCTGCGGGTATTCCTACCTTCCCAGCACGAAGAGCCTTTTCATAATAAAACAAAAATGCGTTTACAGTCTGGTCTACAGATCCAGAGGCAGAAGAGCTTATGTTTGTAATGTATGACGCTCTATACCCATTGTTCCAATCAGAAAACACTTCACTGGTAAGATTTTGCATGGTAGTAACCAAATCCAATAGATACATTTTGTAGCTAGAGGCATTTGGACCTGTAGTGAATTTTTCAAGAAGCTCTTGGTCTGTACCCAAACCATACAGCAAATAATCTAAGGCTGAAAAACCTTGAGCGTCTATGGTAGATGGCAACTCAAGATTCCAAGAGTTGGCTGAAATGTAACCTTCAATCTCTTGCGAGTTTGTTGGATAGACATTTAACCTATTTCTATAGTTTAGTGTCTGAGCCCGACCAATTTCAAACATAGAGATTTTCTGAAATGCTATGTTGGCATCCAACCAAGAGTTTCTGATACCATCCAAGGAAATTGCAGAAGGTGATTGTGTAAAATCTTCTGATGCTACTTCAAGAGCGGTAAGCTTTTGTGAAAAATTGGCGTACCCTGGGATGATAATATTATCTGCCCAGTTAACCAGTAATGCACTACGATCATAAGAGTCTGTAGGTTGAATATCTGAGGTGTCGTCAACACCGCAAGCACTCACAAAGGCTAGAAGAATGATTAAAATAAAAGTAATATTTTTTTTCATGTTTACTTTTTTTTTGCAAAAATAAGCAAAAGCAACTGCTCATTTATAATTTAGAGCAGGTGCTTTTTAAACTTTAACAATTAATTAGAACTAGCAGCTTGAGCTACCGTAAAATCAAATTTTGATGCAATTTGTTCAGAGATAGTATCCAGTGTTGCTGGAGTAACATCCCATAATCCATTTGGTCCATCACTCATAAGCTCTGAAATAAAACTACCCACCTCAGATCTAGTGAAAATAGATGTTCCTGTTTGAGTATCTCTTGTAAAACGTAGGCTTGTTAAAAAGCCGTACCCTTCAGACAAATCATGAAATGCTGCACCAAAATTACCAGATTCAATAGATAGCTTTCCTGTTTGCAGATAGTAAACAGCACGAATAGCTATCACCTGTGATATTTTTTCTTGTAATATGGCTGCTTGAGTATTTCTTACATCGTAGTCTTTACCAACTATTGCCGCACGACCCAGTTTAAAAGCATCAAAGATTTCTTGAGCAATACCCTCAAAATCAGAATCACTATTGGTTTTTCCTACATATTTATTTAAAAAACTATCGTTCTGGCCAATACTTGGTAGAGGATCTGCTTGATTTTCTTGAGCAACACCCCCAAATAAATACCCATAAGCTTCATCCCATTTATGCTCCATGGTGGTGTAGTTATTATCTCCATCTGTTATATCATTGTCATTGTTAGAGACATTATCACCAGCATCTAGAACAGATGGGCTTAAATAATTATTTAAAATTTGGTCTGTAACAAAGGCTCCGATCAGCCCTTTTGCAAATGCTTGGTTGTATTCTAAACCATTTGCTCCTATATAACGTGTGTCAGAGCCATCTGCAATTTGACCTGCTACTCCAGGTGTTGCTACAGTATTCCAGTTTGGAAAGACCTCCGAGGTCTGTATCCCTATGTAAGAGTCAAACATGGACTTAATTTCTGCTGCCTCTGTTGCATTGGCTGAAAAATAATCAGAAGATGCGGCTGTCTTGCTTCGCACACTCTTACCGGATGCATTTAATTCTGGATCAGAAAAATCAGCTGCACCTTCTTGATGATCAAACATAGCTAAAAGTGAACTTTGAGTTTGGGTATCGTTGTTTTTAAGAGCAGATATTATTTCTTCAGCCATGAAAATTCGAGTTGTTTGACCTGTAAACTTGACTGTAGACTCGTTATTTCTTAAAAAAGCATAGTTCTGTGGAGCTATAATGGGGTCTGGCCCGCAGCACAATCCAGAATCATCATTGGTATCACAAGAGGATAAAAAAATGGAGATAAAACAAGATAGTAATAATATTTTTTTCATTTTATTTTTATTTAGATTAATTATAAATAATGATTACGCATGCAAAAATATAAACGATTATTAGTTTACGCAAGTTTATTTAGACTAAATTTAAATAAGGAGTTGTTAAAATTTTTATGTGTAGTGTTTACAGTACCTAACAAGACAAATAAAAATAAAAATAATGTGCTAATTTACTTATTCAATGGTGGTGAGCATCTCTTTTTGATAAATTATCCTAGATAATTGTGCCCATTGCAATAAGATCTCAGTGTCTTTTTCAGACAAATTTCCATGCAACCATGTGTAGGAATCTAAGGGCATCTCCCCTTGTTCTACATATTCAATAAGTTCTTCAAGTTTATGGTCTTTTTTTCTGGCACTATACGTATCCCAAGTAGAGACGTTAAAATGTCTTTTCCCGTCTGCAATATGCTCTTCGAGCCAAAAATTTATTGGAGCTATATTATTGTACCAAGGATAATTTGTTTGGTCACTGTGGCAATCATAACAATTGTTTTTAAAAATAGATGCAATTTCTTTGGTAGGTACTATTTCTTGTTCAAACAACGCAACAGACTGATAACCATCGGTGTTTTTTTCAGGTTTTATAAATTGTATAACAACAAGTACCCCTAGTAGCGCTATTAAGAAGTATTTTAAATATTTCATTTCGATTAATTTAAATGTAAAAATAAATATTATTTAGAATAATTCTAAGCAATGGGAGAAATAGTTTTATAAAGTTTTTAAATAGCTAATAACAGCTTTTCTAATATCATAAGCAGCCTCAGACTCTAAGGGTTTATAAATAGAAATAACTCCTGGATTTTCTGGTGTTAAAAACGGAATATCAAAGCCCTTTAATAAGTAATCACTAAAAGCTACATCATAGGTTTGTGATGCATTAATGGGTTTATTATTTATATACCAAACTCCCATTTTTTGATTAAAACCATAGCGCTGAAGATAAGCGCCTGTTCCAGCCTTGGCAAGTCCAAAATCTAGTACTTGCTTGAGAAGTGTACCTGTTAGCGCTACTTTTAAAACACCACCACCAAAGGGCAAGACCCTAAATATGTCAAGACTTACAATATCTCCTTGCAGCATATCATCTAGTCTAAAAGAGCCGCCATTAACAAGGGCTCCATCTACAGGAGTATTAAAACTCTCGTTCATGGCCTGGGCTATTAGTACACCCAAATTGGTTTGAATGCTCCTTGTGGGAGTGTCTGTAGCATCTAAAAAATCTTCTGAGGTGAATATAACCTCATCTGGGTTATCTACAACAGTTTTAATTTCTTGCTCTAAAATAGCATCCCATTTTAAAACCACTTTTTGAACCCTTGGCAAGGAAGGAACTTTATCTGTAATAGAGACTAACTCAGAAGAAATTACGAGTTTTTTAGAATCTAAATTATACACCAGTGTATGGACATATACAGATTTTGCATTGGCATCTGCTTTGGCAATACTAGCCCCTTTTGTAGGGATTAACATATTGTTATGTTCATGACCACCCATCATAAAATCTATACTAGGTGAAGCCTCAGCAACCATTACATCTTGAGCTAGTTTTAAATGAGTTAGCCCGATAATGATATCACTCCCAGACATTTCTAGGGTATTCACTGCAGCTTTAGACTCCAACAAATAATCACTGTAATACACAAAATCTTTTGGGTTAGAATCTATGGTGACACCAAAAAATCCAATGCGCACTTTAGAGGTGTTACTAGCGTTAAGATCATAATAGAGCGTCTCTGGAATTGCAATACTATCACCCTTTTTAATGGTATGAAATACATCAAGTGACTCACCATTTTTTTGAAAAACATTGGCAGAAACCCAATTAAAAGTACTTTCGTTAAGGCGCTGCTGCAGCTCCTTTTCTTTGATATCAAACTCATGGTTTCCAAAAGTGGCCAGATCAAAATCCATGGCATTCATAACTTCAATCATTTGACGCCCTTTAACACGTTGGCCATCCACTTTAAGGGTACCAAGAAGAGAAGGATTTAAAAAATCACCCGCCATAACCAAATAACTATTAGGAAATGCTCTTTTTATTGAATCGCTAATATGAGCAACTCTTGCCATACCGCCATATTTACCACCACCCAGAGGTGAAATTTCATAGACATCATTAACCTGTATGAGCTTTATGGTGACAGTGTTTTGTTTCTGAGGCTGTGAAACATTTGTTGTTTTACAACTACTTACAACAAAAGAAAAAAGACCAAACATTAAAAACAAACCATAGATAGGTTTGTAAACAATAAAACTAGATTTAAATCTTTGTAACAATGTAGTATTTTTCATGTAGTACTTTTATTTTTAATGATAGTTGTTGAATATATCACTTGCGGTATTGTGTGCACTCTCAAAACTCATGGTGCGTATATTAGTTGTTGCTTTTTGAGTTGTGAAGTAACTTAACATTTTTTCTGTGGGCATATTACCTGTAAGTTCATCTTTAGCCATTGGACAGCCACCAAAACCTTGAATAGCACCATCAAATCTTCTACACCCTGCTTTGTAGGCAGCATCAACCTTTTCATGCCAAGCAGATGGTGTTGTATGTAGGTGTGCTCCAAACTCAATATTTGGGTATGTTGGTATCAAATTTGAAAATAAATACGAAATAGTCTCTGGAGTGGAGCTTCCAACGGTATCACTTAAAGATAAAATAGTGACACCCATATGGGATAGTTTTTGAGCCCACTGCCCTACAATATCAAGATTCCAAGGATCTCCATAAGGATTTCCAAAACCCATAGATAAATAAGTTACCACTTGTTTGTTTGATGCAGCGGCAAGGGTTAAAATTTCAGAAAGAGTAGCTACAGATTGTGCAATAGTTTTATGAGTATTACGCATTTGGAAATTCTCTGAGATAGAAAATGGATAGCCTAAATATGTTATTTCTGGATGTGCGACTGCAGCTTTAGCGCCTCTCACATTAGCAACAATTGCTAGTAATTTGGTTTGGGTGGAAGACATATCTAACTTAGATAAAACCTCAGCAGTATCCACCATTTGAGGAATGGCTTTTGGTGATACAAAGCTACCAAAATCAATAGTATCAAAGCCACAGTTCAATAGAGATTGAATGTAGTGAACTTTTTTGTGGGTAGGTATCCAGTCTTTAATACCTTGCATGGCATCTCTTGGACATTCTATGAGTTTCACGTCTTGCATCTTCGTAAAGATAAAAGTAAAATGTGTAGATAACCAAAAGTGTTGTATTACTTTTTACTAGAAATTTTATTTACCAATTTTTAAGTATATTTACAGAAATAAAAATTCTATGAAAACCCCTATAAAACCTACCCTTGCATTATTATTTATTCTTGCTTTTAGCGCCTTTTCATCTCAAGTGATGGCTCAAGTAAACCAAGAAACAACTACACCATTTTCAATTTCTATTGAAATAGATGGTAACAATACCACCCTTGTTTGTGGTGCAGGATGTGATTGGAACAAAATCACACTAAAACAAGACAACACTACTATAAATGAAAATGGAATTGCCAAGACAAAAGATGCCAGTAGTGATGTCCTTTATTTGTTTAATGTTCAAAAAACCCAGAAAGGTATAAGGCTAGATAACCTAAAGGGAACCCAATGGAAAGAGTCCATAAATGTTTCATGCAGCTCTAAATGCACTCTAGTTGTAAACCAATTTGGATTGGCACAATAACCCTACGGAACTACTATAAAAGCTGCAATTGCTAGAAAGACCAAAATCTGTAGCCACTTAAAAAAAATGCCTGCGTGTTTGTTTTTATTTAAAAAAGAAGACACACTCCCCCCAAGCACAGCAATTGTCGCAAAAACAACAAAACTTACCAACATAAAGGTACTGCCTAAAATATAAAATTGCAGCACGGTATCAGTTTCTGGCTGCCATAAAAATTGAGGGAATAAGGCAAGAAAAAATAGCATTACCTTAGGGTTTAATAAATTCATGAGTACCCCTTGTTTAAATAATTGAATGTAGCTCTTCTTGGGTGCATTTTTAGAAAACTTAAGAGTTGTATCACTACTAAAAACAGCATAGGCTAGGTACAATAAATACAATGCTCCTAGTACTTTTATACTAAAAAAAAGAGATGGGTTTGTGGTAATGATTGCAGAAAAACCAAATGCCAATAAAGTAGTATGTACAATACAGCCGCTTATCAGCCCTGCTGTGGTTGCAAGAGCGCTCCTACTGCCGTTTACTATAGATTGGGTTAAGACATACATATTGTCTGGACCTGGACTTAGGGCTAAAACGCAGGTAGCAACAATAAATGAAAGAAGAGCTTCTACCATTTTTTGTTAGGAGATGGTTTGAGAAATAATAGCCTTATTGATGTTCTTTATCAAGCGAGGTCCTTCATAGATAAAACCAGTGTAAATCTGCAACAGATCTGCACCCGCATTTATTTTTTCTAGAGCATCATCTGGGCTATGAATCCCTCCTACTCCAATTATTGGAAATGCTTTGTTGCTTTTTGTAGATACGTATTTTATAACCCTTGTGCTGGTGTCTTTAATTGGTTGACCACTTAAACCTCCATTTCCAATTTCTTGTAATTTTTCTTGAGATAAAGAAAGCCCTTCCCTATTTATAGAGGTATTACTTGCAATAACACCATCGAGCTTGGTCTGCAAAACAAGGGCCACAATTTCATCTAACTGTGTGTTATTTAAATCTGGCGCTATTTTTAATAGAATAGGTTTTTGATTGGTAAAATTTTTATTGGCTTTTTGTACTGCGCCAATTAATTCTTCAAGGTAGGCTTTGTCGTTTAACTTGGCATGACTTCCTACATTTGGACAACTTACATTTAAAACAAAGTAATCTACATAGGGATGCAGGGCATTAAAACAGGTAAGATAATCTTGCGTATAGTGCTCTGGAGGAGTTTGGGTGTTTTTACCAATGTTACCTCCAATTATAAGTTTTCCTTTGTTTTTTTTAAGCTCAATTATTGCATTGTCAAGACCTTTATTATTAAACCCCATTCTGTTAATAATACCCTTGTCATCTTTGAGTCGAAACAATCTCTTTTTAGGATTCCCCTGCTGCCCTAAAGGCGTAGTGGTGCCTATTTCTATAAAACCAAAACCAAAATTTGCCAGCTCATTATACAAGACAGCATTTTTATCAAACCCAGCTGCAAGACCAACTGGATTAGAAAATTTCAACCCAAACAATTCTCGCTCTAAGGCTGGGTGTTTCATTTGATAGAGACTTCTAAACAAACCTCCAAGGCCTATAACATGTGCCAACTTAATTAAAGAAAAAGTAAAATAGTGTACCTTTTCTGGATCAAAACTAAAAAGTATAGGACGTAAAAGAGTTTTATACATAGCGAGAAATCTTACTACAAAAATAAGGTATAAAGTCAATACTATTTATGGTGATTATGTTTATTTTTAACAAGCAATTTTTTTGAGAAATTTCAAGAACAAACGCAGCATGTTATGATAGATAAAAAGCACTTAATTGATAGATTTGTAAGCTATGTTACCGTTGACACAGAAAGTGATCCAACCAGTGAGAGTACTCCTAGTACCGCCAAACAATGGGATCTAGCCAATGCTTTGGTGGAAGAACTAAAACACATAGGCCTGGAAGATGTTACAATAGATCAAAACGCATACATCATGGCCACATTGCCAAGTAATGTTTCACATCAGGTACCTACTATTGGGTTTATTTCACATTTTGATACTACTCCAGATTTCACAGGTAAAGATGTTAAGCCACAAATCATAGAAAATTATGATGGAAAAGATATTGTTTTAAATAAGGAGCAAAATATCATTCTATCTCCCTCTTATTTTGAGGATTTATTGCTGTACAAAGGGCAAACCCTTATTACTACAGACGGTACAACGCTTTTAGGAGCAGACGACAAAGCTGGTATCACGGAGATTGTAAGCGCCATGGAGTATCTCGTGCAACACCCAGAGATAAAACATGGGAAAATTAGGATAGGTTTCACTCCAGATGAAGAAATTGGTCGCGGTGCCCATAAGTTTGATGTAGAAAAATTTGATGCAGATTGGGCCTACACCATGGATGGAAGCCAGGTTGGAGAATTAGAATATGAAAATTTTAATGCCGCAGGGGCGCTTGTTTCCATAAAAGGAAAAATAGTACACCCGGGCTATGCCAAAGGAAAGATGGTAAACAGTATGTATATTGCTACAGACTACATCAACTCATTACCAAGATTAGAAACACCAGAACACACCCAAGACAGACAAGGTTTTTTTCATCTATATAGTGTAAAGGGAGAAGTTGATAGTACAGAGTTGCAGTACATTATAAGAGACCATGATAAGGAGCATTTTGAGGCTAGAAAAGAAATGATGCTCAAACTGGCCGATGAACTAAACTCACAATTAGGAGAGCCGCGGGTATCTGTTGAAATTAAAGATCAATATTTTAACATGCGTGAGAAAATAGAACCGGTAATGCATATTGTAGCTATCGCAGAAAAAGCCATGCAGCAAGCTGGCATAAAACCACTAATAAAGCCAATTCGCGGAGGTACAGACGGATCTCAACTCAGCTTTAAAGGATTACCATGCCCAAATATATTTGCGGGTGGACACAATTTTCATGGAAGATTTGAATATGTACCCGTAGAGAGTATACAAAAAGCCATCGAAGTAATTGTGCATATAGCCCAACTTGTTGGAGAAAAGAAATAATCAAAAGATTGAAAGCAAAAAAAACCTCTAGATAACATCTAGAGGTTTTTTTTAAGCGATAAATAGTCTTATTATTTCTTAGCTACTGGAGTATTTACTCTTTCACTAATCTCCATAGAGATAGAAGAAGTTTCAAATTTTATCTTACCAGCACTTGTCTCAATTACACAGCTACCATCGTCATTAAGACTTAGCAGTTTCCCGTGCAATCCACTTTTAGTGACTACTTTATCACCAGTTTTAAGTGCTTCAAGATATTTTTTTTCTTTCTTCTGTTTTTGTAATCCCGGACGTATTAAAAAGAAATACATCACAACAAATAACAAAAGCAGAGGTAACATCTGAGATATGTCTCCCATAATAATTTATCTATTTTATATTATTTTGATACACCAGGTACCGCTGCTGCTCCCTCTTTAGGGTTTACAAAAGCTTTAATCATAAGTGTCTCTTTTCCAGCCTGTGTGTTTGCAGTAATAGTGATAGTTTTGCTAACTTGGTTTTTTCCACTACCATTAAATTTCACTAACATCTCACCAGACTCACCTGGAGCCACGGGCTCTTTTGTGAAAGTTGGCACTGTACAACCACAACTACTTTTTGCGTTTACAACCACAAGGTTGCTTTTTCCAGTGTTTGTGTAAGTAAAGATGTGCTCTACTGGAGTACCTTGAGTAATCTCACCAAAGTCAAATTGCTTTTCATCAAATGTCATTACTGGAAACTCACCAGTTTTAGAATCACGGTCTGCTGCTTTAGTAACATTAGTTTCAACGACACTATCTGCAGCGTTTTTCTTGCAAGATGTAAAAGCAAATAATGCGATTACGGCTATTGCTAAAATTGAATTTTTCATAGTATAAATAATTAAAGATTTTTAAGAGCGGCTAAATTAAGAATTTTTTATTGACTATAGAAGTCCACGCCCAATTTTATTCAACTTTTTAGAGCTCTCAAATTCTTTGACCAACTTATCTAAAATACCATTGATAAATATACTGCTCTTTGGAGTAGAATATTCTTTGGCAATCTCCAGATATTCATTTATTGTTGCTCGAACAGGAATGGACGGGAACTCTAAAAACTCTGAAATACCCATTTTTAAAATAATCATATCCATTTCAGCAATACGTTCTTTATCCCAGTTTGGGGTTTTACCCTCTATTTGTTGGCTTAACTTCTCATCGTTAAGAACAACTTTGGTAAACAACTGTTTTGCATATTGTTTGTCATCCTGGTTTTTGTACAATTGTGGCAATAAAATGGTGCGAACGTTTTTTTCTGAAATTTTTGACAACATCTTAGCCAAGGCTGTGTTCACTAAAGGAAAGTCATCAACCCAAGTAAGCCTCTTGTCCTCGATATACTCATAATACTTGTCACTAGGTGCAATTACTTTTTTAAATAGCATTACCAAAAAATCCTGATCCTCTTTAAAACTAGTGCTTTGTTTTTGGATATATTGTTTGTAGAAGTCTTTTGTTCTTAACTGTTTTAAAAGAAGGGTTACATACTCACCATCTAAGTCCCAATAGGTAAGTTTTTTGGTTTCAATATACTTAGATAAATCTTCATTTTGCTCAATTAGATCTAGCACCTTATTATCTAAATAGGTAGTACTAAAATTCTTTTCTTCACTGGTAGCTAAATGTTTTTGTTGTGAGGTAACTAAAAACTTTCTGTCAGCCTTTCTCATCTCGACAAGAAGTTGTAGCGACAAAGCATATAAATCTAACATTTGGTCAATGCTATAAAACAAAAACTTTTCTTGCTTTTCAAGATTAGGGTCTGTACTCTGGCGCAGTGCATATATAGATTGCAAAACCTTTACCCGTATGTGTCTTCGTGTTAGCATGTTATGAAAGAACTTAAAAAATGATAGTTATTAAAATTTCTGTTACCAGAAATAGTACTTAGGCACTATTATGTAATGTGCTCAGCAAAGATACTACTTTTAAAAAACTGGTTAGGCTTTTTCTGCTTTTCTTGCATCAATTCTTGCCTGTGCAATATTCAAAGCAGCTTGGTGGGTTGTAATATCTTCCAGCTCAGCCTTATTTAAAATCTCTAGGGTGGTGGTATATATATTTTCTGTTTTGCGAATAATTTCTTGTCTGCCGTAGTTTTCAAGCTCAGCATATACATTAATAATCCCCCCAGCATTTATTAAAAAATCTGGCGCATAAACAATCCCTTTTTCTCTTAACATCTCTGCATGCTTATTCTCATCTGCCAATTGGTTATTTGCTGCACCTGCAATTATTTTGGCTTTTAACTGCCCTACAGTATTGTCATTTAAGGTAGCTCCTAAAGCACAAGGTGCATAGATATCCATCTGCTCACTGTAAAGGTTATTACCGGTGTAAATCTCTGCACCATAGGCATCTCTCACTTGCTCTAAACGCCCCTGGTTTATATCACTTATAAAAACCTTGGCCCCCTCGTTACTTAGGTGTTCTACCAAAGCTTCTCCTACATTACCAATTCCTTGAACGTACACTACTTTACCCTCCAAATCATCATTTCCAAAGGCATACTTTGCAGAGGCTTTCATACCCATAAAAGTACCATAGGCAGTAATTGGTGAAGGGTTTCCAGCCCCACCCATTTGCTCACTAATACCTGTAACATATGGAGTTACTGTTCTTACTAAATCCATATCACTGGTGGCCATACCAACATCTTCTGCTGTTATGTATCTTCCTCCTAAACTATGAACAAACTCACCAAATTTCAACATGAGTTGTGGTGTCTTTTGTGTTTTGGCATCTCCTATGATCACCGCTTTTCCTCCCCCTAGGTTTAACCCTGTAATTGCAGATTTGAAAGACATTCCTCTAGAGAGACGCAACACATCATTTAAAGCATCTTGCTCATTGTTATATTGCCACATTCTAGTTCCCCCAAGTGCAGGTCCTAGGGTGGTGTCATGAATACCAATTATTGCTTTTAATCCTGTATCTTTGTCGTTGCAAAAAACAATTTGCTCATGATTTTGAAAAGATAATTGGCCAAAAACTGGACTCATTTTTTTTATATCTTTAGCTGAAATAACTTCTGTTTTCATAGGTTTTATTTTTTCAAATCCTTAAAAAGGGATTGCAAAAATACTATATTACTATTCATATATCAAAGACATAAAGGTTAAAATGCGAATTTGTTAATAAATCCTCTTGCAGTGCATGAAAGAACTCCAGTACCTAAATAAATACCTACATAAATACAGAGGAAGATTATTATTGGGGCTTATCACCACTGTCATTGCCGCTGTTTTTAAATTGGCAATACCAATGAAAGTAGGAGACTCCATAACTATTGTAGAGCAAAAGATTAATGGTGAAATTACAGACATCGCAATAGTAGAGAACCAGTTACTAGTAAATATTCTTTTATTACTCGGGGCAACACTCCTTGCTGCAATATTTACTTTTGTAATGCGCCAAACCATTATTGTTGTTTCTAGAAAAGTAGAGTTTGATTTAAAGAATGAGGTATACCAGCACTACCAAAAATTATCCTTAGGTTTCTACAAACAAAATCGTACGGGAGATTTAATGAACCGTATAAGCGAGGATGTGGGTAAGGTAAGAATGTATATTGGCCCTGCTATTATGTATAGTACATCTACCATCACACTATTTATTGTTGTGATAAGTTATATGTTTTTATCTGATCCAGAACTAACACTGTATGCAATAGCACCATTGCCAATATTGTCTGTGATGATTTACAGACTTAGTATTGCCATCCATAAACGCTCTACGGTGGTTCAAGAATACTTATCAAAATTAACCACATTTACACAAGAGAGTTTCAGTGGTATTGGTGTAATAAAAGCCTATGGCATTGAGCCCAACACAACCCAAGAATTCGAGACACTTTCTCAAGCCAGTAAAGAAAAAAATATAGATTTAACCAAAGTACAGGCCTTATTTTTTCCTTTAATGATGCTTTTAATTGGGGCTAGTAATATTTTAGTAATATATATAGGTGGCTCTAAGTTTATAAGTGGCGAAATTAATGACTTTGGCACCATTGTTTCTTTTTTATTTTACGTAAACATGCTTACCTGGCCCGTGGCAATTGTAGGTTGGGTAACCTCTATGGTACAACAAGCAGAAGCATCTCAAAAAAGGATTAATGAGTTTTTAAAAACAGAACCATCAATTATAAACACCTCAAAAAAAGCAACGCCCATTAAAGGAGCTATTGCTTTTAAAAACGTAAGTTTTACCTATAATGACACAAATATTCAGGCATTAAAAAACATTTCTTTTACGGTACACCCTGGAGAAACAATTGCCATTTTAGGAAATACAGGATCTGGGAAATCTACCATTTTAGAACTCATAGCTCGTTTGTATGATACCCAGAAAAATACGCTATTTATAGACAACACCCCAATCAAAGAGTTGCATCTGCAAAGTTTGCGCAGCAGCATAGGTTTTGTTCCACAAGATGCTTTTTTATTTAGCGAAAGTATTAGCGAGAACATAAAATTTGGCAAAAAAGATGCAACAGACCAACAAGTAATTAATGCAGCAACCCTAGCGGCAGTGCATAAAAATATTGCAGGATTTACTAAGGGGTATCAAACCATATTAGGAGAACGAGGCATCACTCTAAGTGGAGGACAAAAGCAAAGAGTTTCTATAGCCCGTGCTCTTATAAAAGATCCTGCTATTTTATTATTTGATGACTGCCTCTCTGCAGTAGACACAGAAACAGAGGAGGAAATACTTAGTAATTTGCATCGTATTTCTCAAAATAAAACAACCGTTATTGTGAGTCACAGAGTCTCCTCTGCCAAAAATGCTGATAAAATTATTATTCTAGAAGAAGGTAGTATTATCCAGCAAGGCACTCACAATGAACTGGTAAACATACCTGGGTACTACAAAGAGTTGTACTTAAAACAACGTACCGAAAAAGAAATCTAATTTTAAGTTGCGGCTTTTATTTTTTTTTATGATTTTTGAGTATAAATAAATTTCAGAAATTATACAATTATGGGCGAGAAATACTCGATGGAGCAAGAAGAAATATTTAGCAAAGTAATGCGTGCTGGAAGACGCACTTATTTTTTTGACGTAAGAGCTACAAAAGCTGGTGACTACTATCTAACTATTACAGAGAGTAAAAAATTTACCAATGATGATGGTTCTTTCCATTACAAAAAACACAAAATTTATCTTTATAAGGAAGATTTTCATGAGTTTAAAGATAATCTTGAACAAATGATAGAGTATGTAATCAAAGAAAAAGGGGAAGAGGTAATTAGTGAACGCCACCGAAGTGATTATACAAAACCAGAGGACAAAGCACCACTGAGTGCTCAAGACTCAGACCTTAGTGAAGATACATCTACCAAAACAAATTTTACAGATTTAGATTTTGATGATATATAATCATTACAGTATTAAGTATTGATACAAAACCGACCTATAATTTTAGGTCGGTTTTTTTTATCCTCTTTTTTATAAGGCCAAAACGTTGTTGATTTTGTATTTTTACTAGGTAACGAAATAGAAACACCAATGAAAAAATATACTTTTTTAATAGTAGTATTCTTACTAGGGATCTCAAAAAATATCGCACAAGATTACCAAGTAGATCTTCCGTACTATCTTCCAACAGATGTTAGTTATAATCCATCTATTCCAACACCAAAAAGTAGCATAGGGCATCAAGTTGGAGATTGGCATATTACCCATGACAAGCTAGTGCAATATATGTATACTCTAGCCAGTAGTAGTGATAGAATTACCATAGAAAATAGAGGAACTACCTTTGAGGGGCGCCCACTTTTGCTGCTTACCATTACCTCTGCAGACAACCACTTAAACCTTGAAACTATTAGACAACAGCATCTTGAGTTAACTCAAAAAGAAGCTAGAGCAGTAAATATCAATAAAATGCCAATAGTTGTACAACAAGGCTTTTCTATACACGGTAATGAACCCAGCGGATCCAACGCAGCTCTAGCAGTTGCCTATTATCTAGCAGCAGCCCAAGGACCATCTATAGACACACTCCTTGACAACACTGTTATCTTATTTGACCCATCATACAACCCAGATGGGCTTCAGCGCTTTGCATATTGGGCCAATACAAATAAGAGTAAAAACATCAATCCAGACCCCAATGACAGAGAGTATAATGAGGTATGGCCAGGTGGGCGCACCAATCACTATTGGTTTGACATGAACCGAGATTGGTTGCCTGTACAATTACCAGAGAGTAGAGCGAGAATTGCAACGTTTTATAAATGGATGCCTAATATTTTGACAGACCACCATGAAATGGGAACCAATTCTAGTTTCTTTTTTCAACCCGGCATACCATCTAGAACACACCCATTAACACCTCAACAAAATCAAGACTTAACAGGAGAAATTGGCACCTATCACGCAAATGCTTTCGATAAAATTGGGAGCTTTTATTACTCCAAAGAAAGTTTTGATGATTTTTATTATGGTAAAGGATCTACCTTTCCAGATATCAATGGGAGTATCGGGATTTTGTTTGAACAGGCATCTTCCAGAGGCCATGCACAAGAGAGTGTAAACGGGATTTTAACCTTTCCATTTACCATTCGAAATCAATTTACAGCAGCACTCTCAACCCTAGAGGCAGCAGTTGCCATGCGTGAAAAAATACTAAGCTATCAACAGAGGTTTTACCAGCAAGCCTTCAAAGAATCAAAAGATGCTGGAGCAATTGTATTTGGGGATGAAAAAGATCCCTCTAAAGCCTATCATCTAGCAGAAATACTCATGCGCCAAAACATCCAGGTGCATAAAATAGCCAATGATTTTACCTTAAATGGAAAACACTATACAAAACAAAGTAGCTATGCTGTGCCAAAAAATCAAAGACAGTACAAGCTAATTAATGCCATGTTTGAAAAGAGAACTAAATTCAAAGACAGCCTCTTTTATGATGTTAGCGCATGGACTTTCCCCCTGGCATTTAACTTAGACTATAATGAGAATAGCTCCAGAAAAAATATTGGAGAAAAAATAGTTACCCTTTCAAAACCAGTTGCAAATACCCCAAAATACTCGGAATATGGATATCTTATGCAATGGCATGATTACTACACACCAAAAGCCTTACATATGCTTTTAAAAAAGGGGATACGAGCCAAAGTAGGCATGACACCTTTTAGCAATCAAGACAAGGACTATGATTATGGTACTATTTTAATTCCTGTTCAAAATCAAGAGCTCTCACCCAAGGATATAGCAAAGGTTATAAAAGAAACAGTTGCACAAACAGGAGTTACAATCGATGCTGTAAATTCTGGTCAAACCCAAAAAGTAAATCTAGGGAGCAATCAATTTAAAGCCTTAAAGCTCCCAAAGGTAGCGATGCTTGTTGGTGATGGTATTAACCCTTATGATGCTGGAGAAATTTGGCATCTGTTTGACCAGCGCTATGATATGCATATCACAAAACTGGATACAAAAAACTTTGGCAGCGCAGATATCAGTAAATATTCAGATATTATAATGCCAGCAACCTCAGGAAACACTTTAGGCAAACAGGCTGTAAAAAAACTAAAAACGTGGGTAACTAATGGCGGAACCCTTATTGGGTACAAGAGTGCGGGCAGATGGTTAGATAAAAACGAGTTTCTCAAAATGAACTTCAAAACTAAAAAGGATACAGCAAACAATATAAGTTTTGAGCAGCGTGGAGATTATAGAGGTGCTCAATATATTGGAGGTGCAATTTTCCAAACAACACTAGACCGCTCCCACCCTATTGCCTTTGGGTACAAAAATAAAGAACTTCCCGTTTTTAGGAATACAACACTATTTGTAGAGGCAGATAAAAACAGCTATAATAATCCCATAAAATATACGGCAAATCCTCTTCTTAGCGGTTATATATCTAAACCAAATTTAGAACTTTTAAAAAATACGGTGCCCTTCAAAAAAACAACTATTGGGCGCGGAAATGTACTCTATTTTACAGATAATACCAATTTTAGGGCCTTTTGGTATGGTACAAACAAACTACTAATGAATGCTATCTTTTTTGGCGATCAGATGTAATTTAAAATCTAGTATCAAACACCAACACCCCCACTGTTTAAAGAATAAATAAAGATTTAAATAAAACAAAAATGATTACAAAAATTATAGTACTTGGTATTTATGTTGCTATTCTATTTCTAATAGGAATTGTAGCCTCTGGTAGAGTAAAGAGTATGAGTGATTATTATCTGGGAGGTAAAAAAATGGGGTTTTGGGCTGTTGCATTTTCAGCCAGAGCGACAGGAGAATCTGGATGGCTTCTAATAGGCCTAACAGGCATGGGAGCTATTGCTGGATATTCTGGATATTGGGTAGTAGCCGGTGAGCTACTAGGTGTTTTTATCTCTTGGCAGTTTATGGCCAAAAGGTTTAAGAAAATGTCAGACAATTACAAGGCAATCACCATACCAGACTACTTGCAGAGCCACTTTAAATCCTCTACCAATACCCTGCGAATAATTGCTGCCTCTGTACTGGTGGTTTTTGTAGTTATTTATGTTGCCTCACAAATGGACGTAACGGGTATTGCTTTTGAGTCTATGCTGGGTATAGACTACCGTATTGGAGTGCTTGTTGGCTTTGGTATTGTACTTGTATATATTTTTATAGGAGGTTTTGTAGCAGCAGTTTGGTCTGACATGTTCCAGGGTATTTTAATGTTTTTTGGGTTAGTATTACTCCCTATTGTGGTGTGGTTCTCTATGGATCATGGAGCTGGAATTACCCAAGGTCTTAATGCTATAGACCCTACTTTAACCCAAATAATGGGTAGAAGTGATGATGGCTTGATGAACGTATTTACCATACTAGGTTTTTCAATGATTGGGCTGGGTTTTTTAGGATCACCACAAGTATATGTTCGTTTTATGTCTATTAAAAGCGAACATGAAATAGATAAAGGTAAATGGGTGGCGCTGCTTTTCACACTTTTAACAGATGCCGCTGCAGTTACCATTGGTATATTAGCTAGAATTTACTTTACAGAGCAAGGACAAGATCCTGAGGCTATACTAGGTACTGGAGGGGAAGATGTACTAAGTATGATAACCAATGAATTTTTGCCAACAATTTTAGTTGCTATTTTTATTGCCATTGTGCTTTCAGCCATCATGTCTACTATAGACTCATTACTCATACTAGCCTCAAGTGCTGTTACTAGAGATTTTTATCAAAAAATATTTAGACCAGATTTAAAAGATGAAGACCTAGCAAATTTCTCTAGAGGGATAACCATAGCAATGGCAATGGTCGCACTTGGTATTGCTATACTACTATATAATCTATATCCAGACAGACAAATCTTTTGGATTATGATTTTTGGGTGGTCTGGAATTGCAGCTACCTTTTGTCCAGTTATTATACTATCATTATTTTGGAAAGGATACTCAGAAAAAGGTGCTATAGCCTCAATGATTACTGGATTTCTATCTGTTATATTCTTCAAATTTGTGGTTTCCCAGATGCAAACAATTGGACCTTATTTTAAAGAATTGGATGTGCTTGCTCCTTCCTTTTTACTGGCTATGATTGTTGGGTATGTTTTTTCTAAGCTATTTCCGCCAAAATAAAATATAAAAAAAAAGTCTTCATTTTCATGAAGACTCTTTTTGGGTGGAAGACCGGGTTCGAACCGGCGACCTCTGGTACCACAAACCAGCGCTCTAACCAACTGAGCTACAACCACCATGTAGCGCTCCTTTTAAGGAGTTAGCAATATCGCTTAAATATTAAATACTATAGCGGGTGCAAAGATAGAATATTAGAATTCTATCTGCAATTAAAAAAATAAAAAAATTAGTGATTTCTCTATACTAAACTAGCCCTGAGCTAGTAACAATACTTACTTTAGATTTATAGTAAATCAAAAATAGAATCTACTGCTAAATACCGCTCTTTAGTATAGCCCTCAGCGGCATGAACCCCAACAAGTCTTCCAAGGTTTCTATCACGGTACTCCATACTGTCTGTAGCATTTTTTGTAGCAATGGGAGTCATTGGCTCTGTGCTCTTGGGATCAAAGAACTGACTTTTATAGGCGTGCACAGCTTTTAACTTTAACTCTTGGTACCCGGTGATATCCACTACAAAATCTGGAATTAAGTCTTTCCATTGTATGTAATGATATACTTGTTTTGGCCTCCAAGGATCTTGAATCTCTCCATTTTCCTTGGTTTCTATCTTTATTAAACCACTTAAAAAACAAGCATTACTTGCAAGGTCGCTTCCCTTGGGATGATCTATATGTCTATCATCTACTGCGTTACAAAGGACAATCTCTGGCTTGTATTTTCTTAGAAAATGAATTACTTTTAATTGAGACTGAGCATCGTTTTGAAAAAAACCGTCTGCTAGGGCTAAATTATGCCTAACTGAAACCCCTAAAACTTTGGCAGCTGCTGCTGCTTCTTGATCTCTAATTTCTGCGCTACCTCGTGTTCCTAACTCTCCCCTTGTAAGGTCTAAAATACCAACTTTTTTTCCTTTGGCTATCTCTTTTGCAATGGTACCGGCGCAACTCATCTCTACATCATCTGGATGTGCACCTATTGCTAATATATCTAGTTTCATAATAAATAGTATTTATGTAATTAGTCCCTCTTATTTGTTAGTGATTCAAAGGCCTGTGTGAGGTCAGCAAGTAAATCTGCCTTCTCTTCTATACCTACAGAAAAACGAAGTAAACCGTCTGCTATCCCTTGATGGGCTCTTTCTTGAGGACTCAATAAGGCGTGGCTAGTATGACTTGGAGATAAAATAGTAGACTCTACCCCAGCCAGACTCATAGATTGTTTTACAAGCTTTAATTGTTTCATAAATTTGTTTGGGTCAAGAGGCGCAATTAATTCAAAAGATAGCATACCAGAATATCCATTCATCTGCTTTTTTGCCAAGAGGTAATCTGGATGGCTTTTTAATCCTGGGTAATACACCTTGGCCACCAAAGGATGTTTTTCTAACCATTTGGCTATTTTTCTAGCCGTTTTATTTTGAGCCTTTACTCTGAGAGCCATAGTCTTTAAACTTCTCTCCAAAAGCCAAACGGTATAATCACTTAAACTGCCCCCTATGTTTTTTGAAATATTCCAGATTACATCCATGTGGCTGGTAGATGCGGCAACAGCTCCAGCACAAATATCACTATGACCCCCCATATACTTTGTTGCGCTATGAATCATAATATCTATGCCAAAATCTGCGGGAGTTTGATTAATTGGGGAAGCAAAGGTGTTGTCTACCATTGAAACCAAGGAATGTTTTTTTGCAAGACGTGCAATAATTTCTAGGTCTGTAATTTTCATTAGTGGGTTGCTTGGCGTTTCTACATAAATAACCTTGGTATTTGCTTTAATGGCCTTTGTAAAATCTTTTTCAGTAAAACCTTCTGCAAAGGTATACTCTATACCAAATTTATGAAATTCTTCAACCACAAAATTATAAGTTCCTCCATAGAGTGTTTGGGGAAATACAACATGATCTCCCTTATGTAAAAAAGCCAACAAACAATGACTAACAGCGGCCATACCGCTACTAAAAATCATACCCGCCTCACTTTTTTCAAGCGCTGCTATCTTTTTGCCTAAGCCTTCTTGATTGGGTGTATTAAAGTAGCGAGGGTATCTCTTTACATCAACCCCATCATATTGGTATGAGCTTGAGAGAAACAAAGGAGAAACTGCACCCTGAAACTGGGTATCTTTAACCTCACCCACATGAGTGCAAATAGTATTAATGCCTATATTTTTTCTTTTCATAAAACAAAAAAATTAGACCTCTAAGGTATTAAAACCTTTCAAGGTTTGCTATATTTATAACATGAAATTATTGTTAAAAAACATTGCAGTGCTACTTCAAATTAGGCCCATTACTACACAAAAAGTGAGTGGCCCTCAGATGAAAGAGCTTCCCAAACTACAGGATGCATGGTTATTGCTAGAGGATGATGTAATTCATAGCTATGGGCAGATGAGCGAAATGCCAGATTTTAAGGACCTCAAAACACTTGATTGTACAGGTAAAATAGTCTTGCCCTCTTGGTGTGACAGCCATACTCACCTTGTATATGCAGGCAATAGAGAGCAGGAATTTGTGGATAGAATTAATGGCCTTAGCTATCAGGAAATTGCAGCTAGTGGTGGAGGCATTATCAACTCTGCAAAAAAACTACAGGCAACACCCCAAGCAGAATTATTTGCCCAATCTGAAAAAAGACTACAAGAAGTCATACAACAAGGTACTGGAGCCATAGAAATTAAAAGTGGCTATGGACTCACCACAGATGCAGAAATAAAAATGCTACGGGTGGCAAAAAAACTAGGAGAAAAATACAACATAACAGTAAAGACAACTTTTCTGGGAGCACATGCCATACCTCCAGCATATACAAACAATAAAGAAGGCTATCTAGATTTGGTTTGTGGAGAAATGATGGAGCAAATTGCCAATGAAAATCTAGCAGATTATGTAGATGTATTTTGTGAACAAGGTTATTTCACTGTTGCAGACACCCATAGAGTATTACAAGCAGGCACTAAACACGGTTTAAGAGCAAAAACCCATGTAAATCAATTTACAGCCATTGGTGGAGTTGCCGCTAGTGTGGAGCATCAGGCCCTTAGTGTTGATCACCTAGAGGTATTAACCAAAGAAGACATTACAGCGCTTCAAGAAAGCCAAACAATGCCAGTAGCACTGCCTCTATGCTCTTATTTTTTAAGCATACCCTACACCCCTGGTAGAGATATCATTGATGCTGGACTCCCCCTAGCACTTGCTACAGATTACAATCCGGGATCATCTCCAAGTGGTAACATGAATTTAGCAGTAGCCACAGCGTGTATAAAAATGAAACTAAGCCCAGAAGAGGCAATTAATGCAGCCACAATCAATGGCGCTTATGCCATGGGGCTCAGTGGGTCTTGTGGTAGTATTACAGTGGGTAAAAAAGCTAATTTAATTATCACCAAACAAATACCTAGTTATGGCTACCTGCCGTATGCCTTTGGAAGTACTAATATAGACCAAGTAATTTTAAACGGTACACTGGTATGAGCCTTCAATTTTACACATCAGAAGATTTAAAAAAACACACTTCAAAAAGACAAGGTGAAGAAAAATTTGGAGATGCAGTTGGCCTTGTAAATTCTTGGCAAGCCCTTGAAAAAAGCAATGCCAAATATGCTATTTTGGGTATCCCAGAGGATGTTGGTGTTCGTGCCAATATGGGCAGAGCTGGAGCTGCCAAAGCCTGGAATAGTTGCCTCTCTGCGCTTTGTAATATACAATCAAACTCCTACACAAATCCAAATAACACCATTATTTTGGGGGAGATAGATTGTAAAGCTCAGCAAGAGGGCGCTTGTAAACTAGACACAAAAGATCCTGATTACCTTGCTAAAATTGGAAGTTTGGTAGAACAAATTGACACCAAAGTAAGTGCTGTAATTACAAAGGTTATTTCAGCAAATAAGATTCCTGTTATTATTGGCGGTGGCCATAACAATAGCTACGGAAATATCAAAGGGACGGCTACTGCTTTAAACCAGGCAATACACTGTATAAATCTTGATCCACACACAGACTTTAGAGCACTTGAACACAGGCATAGCGGAAACGGTTTTAGGTACGCAATGCAAGAAGGCTACTTGGAAAAATACTATGTTTTAGGCTTGCATAAAAACTACACCTCAAACAAAGTGTTTGACGCAATGAATTCTCTGAAAGAAAAAATTAAATATTCATTTTTTGAGGATTACGTGACCGGAACTCCCTTTAAACAAATGCTAGAAGAGGCAAAAAACTTTTGCACAGATAAACCCTTTGGTCTAGAACTGGATATGGATGCTATACAACAAATGGGAAGCAGCGCCATAAGCCCCTGTGGGTTTTCACTATTGGAAGCCAGAGCATATGTTAGTTATTTTTCTGGACTTAAAAACTGCCAATACATACACATATGTGAAGGAGCACCCCTACATGAGCTTCATTACAATCAAGTAGCCAAGGCTATCTCATATTTGGTAAGTGATGTGATTTCTAAAGCATAAAAAAGCTGCATGAAAACAACATACAGCTTAAGATTTTAATTACATACCACTAGGCAGTGACTGAGTACATTTTTTCTCTTTGCTGTTTAATTTTTGAATCATTCATGTACTCATCAAAAGTCATGTAACGATCTATTACCCCATTGGGTGTTAACTCTACAACTCTAGTACCAACTGTTTGAGCAAACTCATGATCGTGTGTGGTAAGCATAACGGTTCCTTTAAAGTTTGTGAGTGAATTATTAAAGGCAGTAATAGACTCTAAATCTAAATGATTGGTAGGTTCATCGAGCATTAAAACATTGGCACGCACCATCATCATTCTACTTAGCATACAGCGAACTTTTTCTCCTCCAGAGAGTACATTACATTTTTTTAAGGCTTCCTCACCACTAAAAATCATCTTTCCTAAAAATCCTCTAATGTGTACCTCTTCTCTTTCTTCTTCTGTTTTTGCCCACTGACGTAACCAATCCACAAGGTTCATTTCCTTACTCTCAAAAAAGTGATGGTTGTCCAAGGGCAAGTAACTTTGATTGGTTGTAACTCCCCATTGATAATCTCCAGAATCTTGCTTGATCTTACCATTAATGATTTGATAAAAAGCAGTGGTTGCTCTTGAGTCTTTTGAGTAAACAACTATCTTATCTCCTTTAGAAAGGTTTAAATGAATATTTTTAAAAAGCACCTCACCATCAAGGGTAGCTGAGAGGTTTTCTATGTTTAAAATTTGATCTCCTGCTTCACGTTCACGATCAAAAATTATAGCTGGATACCTTCTACTTGATGGCTTTATGTCTGCCACATCAAGCTTTTCAATCATTTTTTTTCTACTTGTAGCTTGCTTTGACTTGGCTACATTGGCAGAAAAACGACGAATAAAGTCCTCTAATTCTTTTTTCTTATCCTCAGCCTTTTTATTTTGCTGTGAACGTTGGCGTGCCGCTAATTGACTACTTTCATACCAAAAAGTATAATTTCCACTAAAGTGATTTATTTTACCAAAATCAATATCACTAATATGTGTACATACAGCATCTAAAAAATGACGGTCATGAGACACAACAATAACGCAGGCATCATAATTGGCTAAAAAATGTTCTAGCCATGAAATTGTTTCATAATCTAAATCATTGGTTGGCTCATCCATGATCAAAACATCTGGTGATCCAAAAAGGGCCTGTGCTAATAATACCCTAACTTTTTGTTTCCCATCTATATCTGCCATAAGGCTGTAGTGCAAACTCTCGTCAATGCCAAGGTTTGATAACAATGCCGCTGCGTTACTATCTGCATTCCAACCATCCATCTCCTCGAAAAGCACTTGTAACTCTCCTATTTTTTCTGCATTTTCATCTGTGTAGTCTGCATACAAGGCATCTATTTCACTTTTTATTTTAAACAAATCTTTGTTACCACGAACTACCGTTTCCAGGACTGGAAACTCATCATAGGCATTATGGTTTTGCTCTAGGACAGACATTCTTTTTCCACCCTGCAGGTGAACATGACCAGAGGTTGGTTCTTGCTTTCCGGAAATAATTTTGAGTAAGGTAGATTTACCAGCGCCATTAGCGCCAATAATACCATAACAATTTCCTGCAACGAATTTTGTATTTACTTCATCAAAAAGTACTCTTTTACCAAATTGTACCGAAAGATTAGAAACTGAAAGCATACTTTATAATGTGTTAAATTTTGCGGCAAAAATAGCCAATAATAGCGTATTATATAAACATTCGTGTTTTTAAATTTGTTTTAACTACATATTAACAAGCAACCTTGCAGTAGAGTTCTATATTTGTTGGATAAAGACCATTTAAATTGATTAGATATTTAGTCATCTTAGCTACTATTTACTGTTTCTTATCTTGTAATCAAAAAGATAACAATGGTACTATCACTTATTTAGGGGGGCAAATCATTAATCCAAAATTAGATTATGTGCTGCTTAGTCATCAAGATAAAAAAATTGACACTATTGCACTAAATGCAAATGGAAGCTTTGATTTCCAGTGTGAAAATCTTCAAACAAATCTTTACATTGTCAAACATGGAGAGCTGCAATACATTTTTATAGAGCCGGGAGATAGCATTATGTTTAGGCTAAACACAGTTGGTTTTGATGAATCTTTAGCATTTAGTGGACGCGGGGCAGAAAAAAATAATTTTTTGATGAATTTGTTTTTGCAAAACGAAGAAGAAGATAAAAGATTGCCAGAGCTTTATAAATTAAACCCAGAAGCATTTGAAAAAGAAATTAACCATACAAAAAAGGCATTATTAGAAGAATTAAATGAGTTTATTGTTTCAGATACACCTAGTGAGGCATTTATACAAATTGCCCTAGCAAACATAAACTACAATTATTACTCTAGAAAGGAGCTGTATGTATCCTCAAAAAAAATTACCAGCCATGATCTTGAAATCCAATATCCTGAGAATTTCTACACCTATAGAGACAGTATAAAACTCAACAACGATGCTTTAAAAAACTACTATACCTATTATCAATTTATCAATAGATATTTAGATAACCTCTCACATGACAGCCACAAAAAGCAAGCCCCTTTTTTTAACAAAGTATCTTACAACCACCAAACACAAAAATTAAGGCTCATTGACAGTTTAATTACCAATACCCAACTACATGATAATCTTCTTCAAAATAACGTCAAAAAGTATTTAGTGCATGCAGATGATCCAAAAAAAGAACATGATTTGGTGGCTTTGTATAAAGAGCTAGACCATGACCAGAAGCATCAAAAAGAGATAGAAAGATACGCACACAATACTTCAAAAATAAATGCAGGTGAACTCATACCAAATTTAGCGCTATTAACAGATAGTAAAGAGACAATATCCATTCAAAAAATCAATGACTCTAAAACCGTCTTCTTTTTCTGGAATAGTGAGTCTGTAAAACATTACAAAGAGATTCATGGTCGCATTGAAGAATTAAAAAGTAAATACCCAGAATACGATTTTGTTGGCATTAACACCGGGACAGATTTTGCTGCTTGGCATCAAACAGTTATCAGCTCTGGATACAACCAAGAAAATGAGTATCAACTAAAAAACAGTACCGCCGCAAAAAATGCCTTGTTTATTAATTCTGCAAACAAAGCGATGATTGTAGATACAGGCGGTATA
>CAJWXC010000005.1 GCA_913048215.1 uncultured Flavobacteriaceae bacterium
TCCTTATTATCACATAGAGTCTAACGGGACTTCTATACTCGTGTACTCAAAAGAAAGGGTTGCTGGGGTGAAAGAAATAAAAAGTCTTCATGACTTTGGAAAACGACTTCAAAATGAGTTACTTCTTTGTACACAAAACAAAGTATAGTCTATTAATAAGACCGCAAGCATTTTAGCAAACCCCGGTGTTTTTGTATTTTGCATCTCTATGAAATTACATCCTATAGAAGCTGGAAATTTTAAACTTGATGGAGGCGCTATGTTTGGTGTTGTTCCAAAAACCTTGTGGAACAAAACAAATCCATCTGATGCCAACAACATGATAGATATTGCGGCGCGCTGCTTATTACTTGAAGAAGGCAACAAGCTCACCTTGATAGATACCGGGATGGGAGATAAACAATCAGAAAAATTTTTTGGATACTACCACAGGTGGGGCGATCACTCTTTGGAAAAGTCCTTAAAGAAGGCTGGATTCCATAAAGATGATGTTACAGATGTATTTATGACACATCTACATTTTGATCATTGCGGGGGCAGCGTTGATTGGAACAAGAACAAAACAGGGTATACCCCCGCGTTTAAAAACGCACATTATTGGAGCAATAAAGACCACTTTAAGTGGGCTACAAAACCAAACAGAAGAGAAAGGGCTTCTTTTTTAGAAGAAAACATTTTACCCCTGCAGCAAAGTGGGCAATTAAGGTTTATTGAAGGCCCAAATTGTAGCTTTTCTAAAGAAAATGACCGTATAGATTTCTTAGAAAAATCTGAACTGGGTTTTGGTGTGTTTTTTGCAGATGGCCACACAGACAAACAAATGTTACCCACCCTTGTACACCAGGGAAAAACAATTGTTTTTATGGGAGATCTACTCCCAACAGCAGGACATCTTCCTTTGCCCTTTGTTATGGGCTATGATACAAGGCCCCTGCTTACTTTACCAGAAAAAGAAAAGTTTTTAAATGCTGCCGCAGACCATAATTATTATTTATTTTTGGAACACGACCCTCACAACCAAATTATAACTGTAAAACACACAGAAAAAGGTGTGAGACTTGATACCGCTTTTACATTTAACGAACTATTTAATTAACACTCTATGAAAATTACAAAAAACATTTTTATTGTTTCTGCTGTAGCTGCTTTGATGGCTGGATGTGGATCAACTATTATCCCAAGTCTCTCTATTGATATGGAAAGCCCAGAGGCCCCTGCTGCAAAAACAGCTGAACTAACAGAGGCCGAATTAAAAGCTTGGAGTTCAAAAGATTTACAAAACGACACCATACCGGGTATGGGGGTTGAAAGAACTTATCAAGAAATTATAAAAGATAAGGTAGGTAAGACCGTAATTGTGGCGGTTGTTGATAGCGGCATAGATATTGAACATGAAGACCTTAAAAACGTAATGTGGGTCAATCCAAAAGAAATTCCAGGAAACGGAATTGACGACGACAAAAACGGATATGTAGATGATATCCATGGTTGGAATTTCCTTGGTGACATCGTGAAAGAAAACATGGAGTATGTGCGTATAGTAAGAAAGCTAAAACCAAAGTATGATGGAAAAACAAAGGCCTCTGTAAGCGCTGTTGATAGTGCAGAATTTGCTTTGTTTGAAAAGGCAAACGCTGAATACACAAAAGAAGTTGAGCAAAATAAAGCCAATGTGGCAAGATACAGTGGGATGCTAGGTGCTCTTAAACCTGCACACGCCGCTATTAGTGAAAAACTTGGTAAGAAGGATTACTCCAAAGAAGATTTATCTGGTATTGAAAACCCTGAGGGAGAGGAAAAAGAACAAGTTGCACTGCTTACTCAAATGTTAAACTACAGTGATAATATTCCAAGTTTTATTGAAAGAATTCAAGGCGGTGTAGCTTACTTCCAAGGAAGATTAGATTCTCATTTTGACACGAGCACAGATTTTAGAGCGGTTATTGGAGATAATCCTGATGACAACTCAAACCCATACTATGGAAACAATGACGTTGATGGTCCAGACCCTAAAAAAGCAGACGCCAAACACGGCACACACGTTGCGGGAATAATTGCCGCCCAAAGAAATAATGGAGTTGGAATGAATGGTGTTGCTCAAAATGTTCAAATTATGGCAGTTCGTGCGGTGCCTGATGGAGATGAGTACGATAAGGATATTGCAAACGCTATCCGTTATGCGGTAGACAATGGCGCTAAGGTAATTAACACCAGTTTTGGTAAATATTACTCAACACACCCTCAATGGGTTTGGGATGCTCTTATTTATGCAAGTGAAAACGATGTGTTGATTGTAAACGCTGCTGGTAATGAAGGAACAGACCTAGACACAATTCAAGTATACCCAAACGATCAAGTGGGTGTGGGTGCAGAGATTAGCGACACTTTTTTAACTGTTGGCGCTTTAAGCCCTTCATACGGTAGTGATTTGTTGGCAAACTTCTCCAACTACGGAAAAGTTAATGTCGATGTGTTTGGCCCCGGGGTAGAAATCTGGGCAACAACACCACTTGACACCTATGAATACTTGCAAGGAACCTCTATGGCCTCTCCAAATGTTGCTGGTGTTGCGGCGATGCTCCGGTCTTACTACCCAAAATTATCTGCAAAGCAGGTAAAAAGGGTGCTAATGGATAGCGGCTTGTCTGTACAGATGGATGTTGTGTTAGGGGGAGACCCAGAGAATAAAAATAAATTTGAAAACATTTCCACTTCTGGGAAAATGGTTAATATGTACAACGCCTTTATTATGGCTTCCAGAATGTAAATACTAACATAAAACAAAAAATTCGGCTGCCTTTTCTCAGGAAATGAGTAGCCGAATTTTTATCACACAATCGTTATGAAAACACTTTTAAATATTGCTGTGGCTCTGTGTTTGTTCTCAAGCACAATTGCACAAAATAATACCGCCTATTGGCAACAACATGTTGACTACACCATGAGTATTGATGTAGACGAAAAAAACAACCAATACAGCGGTAAACAGACCTTAGTGTACACAAACAACTCTCCAGATGTGCTTCAAAAAGTGTTTTATCATTTGTATTTTAATGCCTTTCAGCCAGGAAGTGAAATGGATGTTAGATCCTTGACAATTGAAGATCCAGACAGAAGGGTTGGAGATAGAATTTCTAAACTCTCCCCAAGTGAAATTGGGTATATAAAGCCAAAAAAGCTCACACAGGACGGTAAAAAAGTTGACTATCAAGTGGTTGGTACTGTCCTTGAGGTAACACTTAGAGAGCCTATACAACCTGGGGCTAAGAGTACTTTTAAAATGTCTTGGGACGCACAAATACCCCTACAAATCAGAAGAAGCGGAAGAGACAACGCAGAGGGGGTTCGTTTCTCTATGACACAATGGTACCCAAAAATGGCAGAATATGATTTTCAAGGGTGGCACGCAGACCCATACATTGGACGAGAGTTTCATAGCCCTTGGGGTGATTTTAATGTGACCATAAACATAGACAAAAAATATACTGTGGCGGGAACAGGATATAACAAAACAAATATAATGGGTGACAACCCTTACAGGCCTGTTATGTTCGCAAGAAAAGGAAAAAAATCATGGAATTTTATTGCTCCAAATGTGCATGATTTTACGTGGGCCGCAGATACAGATTACCTTCACCAACAGCTATTAACTGATGATGGAACTACCTTAAACTTTTACTTTAAAAACAATCCGGAGATTTTAGAAAACTGGACAAACCTGCAGCCAAAAACAGCAGAAATATTACGCTATTTTAATGAAAATATTGGCGCATATCCTTATAAACAATATTCTGTTATACAAGGAGGTGATGGGGGTATGGAGTATGCTATGTGTACTTTAATTACAGGAAACAGGACCTTTGGTTCTTTGGTGGGGGTTACGGCCCATGAACTAGCCCACACATGGTTTCAGTTTTTAATGGCTACCAATGAGGGAAAACACGAGTGGATGGATGAGGGATTCACTTCTTATATATCAGACAAAGCAACAAACCAAGTAAATCAAGAGTTTGTAGAAAACCCTCACACGGGGTCTTACAGAGGGTACACTTTTTTAGCAAACAGCGGCAAGGAAGAGCCGCAAACAACACACGCAGATAGGTACGCTTCTAATCGCGCTTACGGTATTACAGCCTACAGCAAAGGGGCGGTGTTTTTGGCGCAATTAGGATACGTGATTGGAAAGCAGAACCTTGAAAAGACACTAAAAAAATATTTTACAGATTGGTCTTTTAAGCACCCAACGCCAAATGATTTTATTAGAGTAGCAGAAAAAGTATCTGGCATAGAGCTGGATTGGTATTTAATGGACTGGACACAAACTACCAAAAAAATAGATTACGCAATTAAATCTACACAGGTAGGAGAAAAGACAACCACTGTAACCCTTGAGAGAGTTGGCGCCATGGGAATGCCTATTGATCTTGATGTCACTTATAAAGATGGGAGTAAAGAACAGTTTTACATTCCCTTGCAAATGATGCGTGGAGAAAAACCGATAAATTTTAAAGGGCTTAAAAGAACCTTATTAAAAGACTGGGCCTGGGCTTACCCAACCTATAGTTTAGAAATTACAAACGGTAAACAAATTGAGTCTATTGAGATTGACAAATCACAAACCTTGGCAGACGTAAACAGGGAAAATAACATTTTTAATCCTGAGTAGTTTTATTTAAAAGAGTTTAAACCAGAAAAAAGATCTATTTGGTGTATCTGCCAGATAGGTCTTTTTTGTTTGTATATCTTTACATATTTACTATTGTTTATTAACCACAATTTTTGAGCGCAACCTTTCCAAGAAAATATAAGCTTAAATCTTCAAAAGATATCAAATCACTTTTTGAGGACGGTAGGTCTATAACCAAATATCCTATAAAACTTCTTTGGCTTCCTGCGTCGCATCCAAAAACCAAAGCGGGTTTTGCTGTGGCTAAACGAAATTTTAAAAGCGCAGTTACGCGCAACAAAATAAAACGCCTGATGCGAGAGGCGTATAGGCTAGAAAAGCAAGAGATAATGGATAAAAGTAACGTGGTTTTTAACCTTCTTTTTATCTACATAGGGAAGGATGTTACTGATTTTAAAACAATAGATAAAGCAATGCTAGCAGGCTTACTAAAACTACCTGTTACCCAGAAAAAATGATTTTATGTTGAGAAAAAAAATATTTTTACCTTTTGTTGCATTTGCATTATTTACACTCGTTGGGTTTACAGCAGTCGTAAAAACTGATTTTTTTGAAATTGCAAAACAACTCGAGATCTTCACCTCCCTTTATAAGGAGCTCAACATGAATTATGTGGATAAAGTAACACCCGCAACTTTAATGGATAACGCTATAAAGGGTGTGCTTCAAGACCTAGACCCCTATACTGTATATTGGAACGAGCAGGCGGTAGAAGATGCGCGTATAAAAAACAGTGGCGTTTACACTGGTGTTGGGGCAAGTATACGTTTTAAGAACGAAAAGCTAACTGTTTTAGAGGTGTTTGAAAATTACCCTGCAGACAAAGCGGGGCTCAGGGCTGGGGATATCATTATTAAAATAGATCAAACACCGTTAGATAGTTATGAGGATGACCCTAGAGAACTACTTAAAGGAACCGCAGGATCAAAGGTAGATGTTGAGTATACAAGGCAAGGGAAAAACTACACAACAGTTATAACTAGAAGCGCTGTTGAGGTAAAAGCGGTTCCTTATTACACATTAATAAATGAAGATATTGGATACATTGTACTAAGTAAATTCAATAAAAAAACTACATCGCAAACCAAAAGCGCCCTTGAGGATTTAAAGCTACAGGGCGCAAAGAAGATTATTTTAGACCTTAGAGGAAATCCAGGAGGCTTATTAAACCAGGCTATTGGGGTGGTAAATTTATTTGTAGAGAAAGGAGAGGTTATTACAACCACTCAATCTGTAATAGAAAAATACAATAAGGTTTACAAAACCACCGTAGAGCCTTTTGATGTGTCTATACCACTTGCTGTTTTGATTAATGGAAGAAGCGCATCGGCAAGTGAAATTGTCTCTGGGGGGTTACAAGATTTGGATAGAGGGGTGATTATAGGAGCACGTAGTTTTGGTAAAGGACTGGTGCAGCGCCCTAAAAACTTAATTTATGGTTCACAGCTTAAGGTAACTATCTCTAGATATTTCACTCCAAGTGGTCGTTGTATACAGGCGCTAGACTACTGGAATAGGGATGAAAACGGAGATCCCGTAAGGTTGGACCCAGATAAATACAATGCATTTAAAACTAAAGGCGGAAGAACAGTATACGATGGAGGAGGAATTTTACCAGATATTGAGATAGAAACGGCAAAATTTAGCCCCATAACCACAGCACTACTTAGAGAAAACGCAATTTTTGACTACGCAACACAATACCGTTATAAAAATAAAATTGAGCGATGGGAGGATTTTATTTTTACTGATAAAGATTTTCAAAACTTTTTGAAGTATTTAAAAAACAAGGGGTTTGATTTTGAAACACAAACAGAAGTCTCATTTAAAAAGGCACTTCAAAAGGCAGAAGCTGACGGTTTGAAAAAACAGATACAAGGTAATTTTAAAGAGTTAATGTCTGCCATAACAGAAGCTAAAAAAAAGAAAGTAACAGACAGAAAGCTTGAAATAACTGCTTTATTAAAAGCCCAAATATTAAAACAATACTTTTATAGTGTAGGATTATATGAGTACCAGGTATTAAATAATCCTGAAATTAGAGCGGCTGTAGATGTTTTAAATAATGAGAGTAGGTATAAAAAAATATTAAAGTAAACCTATATTAGATTGCTGTGTTACGCATTAGTATATGAGGTATACCGTCTTCTAGGTACTCTTTTCCTGTTTTATAAAACCCGTGAGATTCGTAAAATTCTTTAAGGTATGTTTGAGCAGAAAGTGTGACCTCTTTTGTGTTGTAGTTTGATAAAATTGCTTGCAGTGAAACTTTCATTATTTGATGCCCATAATTGTTATTTCTTTGGTTCTTTAGCACCACTACCCTGCCTATAGAAGCTTCTTTAAAATATAATCCAGGTGCGAAACAACGCGTATAAGCCACAACCCTGCCTTTTTTCTTAAAAATTACATGAAGGGCTTCTCTATCTTTGTTATCTATGTCTTGGTACACACAATTTTGCTCTACGATAAATACGCTGTTTCTTAATTCAAGAATATTATATAAAGTAATACTATCTAATTCTTTAAATGTTTTAATTTCTATATTCATGCCATAGAGTGTTTGCAAAAACTACATACATTTAATTTTATCTACTCTTTTTTGGTGTCTACCTCCTTCAAAATCAGTATTTAAAAAAGTTTCTACCATTTTTAAACACTGAGCAATGGAAGTAAATCTAGCGGGTATACATAAAATATTTGCATTGTTATGTTGGCGTATAAGCGATACTATTTCACTGCTCCAACACAAGCCTGCTCTAACGTTAGGATATTTATTTGCTGTCATAGCAACACCGTTTGCACTTCCGCAAATTAGTATTCCAAAATCAACAAGGTTTCCATTAACAGCTTTAGCAACAGGGTTTGCAAAGTCTGGGTAATCAACACTATCTAAGGTGTCTGTTCCGTGATTTTCTACTGTTATTCCTTTTGATTCTAAAAGTTTAACAATAGCAAATTTATAATCTGGTCCTGCATGATCGTTACCAATAGCTATTTTCATAGAGTATAATTTATATTTACACAAATATAGTAGTTCAAAAAATTACTGATAATATAATCTTACACAGGTTATCAACTATATATAACTTAGTTAATAACTCACAATTAATTGTTAATAGGTGTTCATAGAAAAATTAAAGAAAAAGTTGTGTATTTAAATAGAATATTCAATATGTATTTATTTAAATAAAAAACAAATTATAACATACTTAGTTTTGTATGAGTTATCTAATTACAAATAGGGTTTTTAAACAGTTTTTATAAAAATAGTTATCAATAAAATACTGTTAATATTGATTTATTAAGTTTGTTAATTACTAATTTAAATTACTGTCTATCAGATAGTAAATAAATTTTAAACTGTTTATGGTATGATAATAATATTTAATAAGTTAGAGTTTATACTACTTCTATAAAAAATTATACCGCTATTAACATACTATAATAACACTCATTTTATTTTTAAAATTTATAAAAAAGAAATAAGATGTATATATACTTGTTAATAACTCAGATATTTATAAAATAAAATTATTTAAAGAGGCAATTATTTCTTCTGATTGTTTGATATGATCTGGGTTACTTTTAATTTTCCAGTTATTTTTTTAATATAATATATACTTATATATTTCAATCATTTTACCTTTTTATTTTCTTTGATTTAATTACTAAACTATTCATTTAATATTAAAAGCGTAGCTTTGCAGTAATCTTAATAAATTGGTTTAAAACAAAGGTTTTATTTTAAACCCTCTTCACATAAATTATAGTTCATCCTGAACTCTATTTAAATCAATACCTTTAAGAAATATAAATTAATACGTGTCTTATAAATTATATAAGAACAAGAAAATATAATGAAAAGAAAGAAAAGAAGAAATTCTTCTAATAAAATTGAAAACCTTACCCAGAGTATCCTTACTATATTAAGAAAAGACCATAGTAAACCACACAACTACAAACAATTAGCATCAAAACTAGGGGTTGATGATCCCAGTAGTAGAAATCAAATTATAAAAAAATTAAAACTCTTACAAGTTGCAAAAACAATACAAGAGGTTGATAGAGGAAAATATATAATAACACCTTCTCAAAATTACTATACAGGCAGAGTAGATATAGCTGGGAGAGGTCAAGGATACATAATTGTTGAAGATTTAGATGAAGATATTTATGTTAAGAGTAAAAATCTTAATAAATCACTTAATGGTGATATTGTTGAAGTTTATGTATTTAAAAGAAGAAGAGGTGGAAAGACAGAAGGTGAAGTAACAAAAATTATAGAAAGAAAAAAGACAGAGTTTGTTGGTACTATAGATATAACAGATCGTTTTGCTTTTGTTAATGTTGCAGATCATAAAATGGTTACAGATATTTTTATATCTAAAAACAATCTTAATGGAGCCAAACAAGGAGAAATGGTTTTAGTTTCTTTAGATGACTGGCCACAAAATGCAGACTCACCCTTTGGCAGTGTATTAAAAAGATTAGGAATGCCTGGAGAGCATCATACAGAAATACATGCAATACTTGCTCAATATGGTTTACCTTATCAATTTGATACTACTATAGAAGAATTTGCTAATAAGATAGATACCTCTATACAAGAAAGTGAAATAAAAAAACGCCGAGACATGCGTAAAGATCTCACCTTTACCATAGATCCAAAAGATGCAAAAGACTTTGATGATGCCCTTTCTTTTACAACATTAGAAAACGGAAACCATGAAATAGGAATTCATATTGCAGATGTATCTCATTACCTTAAACCAGGAACAATTTTAGATGATGAGGCTTATTCACGCGCTACCTCTGTATATTTAGTAGACAGAGTTGTACCAATGTTACCAGAAATTTTAAGCAACGGTGCGTGTTCATTGCGTCCTTTTGAAGAAAAATATACTTTTTCTGCAGTGTTTGAAATAAACTCAAAAGCAGAAGTTATACATCAGTGGTTTGGGAGAACAGTAACTTATAGTGATGCACGTTTTGCTTATGAGGAGGCGCAACATATTATAGAAACCAATCAAGATAATTCTCAACAGTTACAAACAACAATCCCTAGTGATATTTCTATCACTGATACCGCTTATGATGTAAAAAAACCAATTGCAAAAGCTATTTTAGAGCTAGATAGGTTAGCTAAAATTATTCGTAAAAAAAGAATGAATAACGGGGCAATATCTTTTGATAAAGTAGAAGTTCGTTTCAAACTTGATGCTACCAACAATCCAGAAGGTGTTTATTTTAAAGAGAGTAAAGATGCAAATAAATTAATAGAAGAGTTTATGCTTCTTGCCAATAGAAGTGTGGCGGAGTTTATCGGAAAGCAAAACCCTAAAAAAACATTTGTATATAGAGTACACGATGAGCCAGACGACGAGAAAATAGCTGCTTTAGAAAAAGTAATAAAACAATTTGGTTACAAACTAGATACAAGAGACAAGAAATCTACTGCTCAGTCCATGAATAGGTTACTAAAAAACGTTCATGGCACCAAAGAGAAAAATATGGTAGACACCTTAGCGATTCGCACTATGAGTAAAGCAGTGTATACAACTAATAATATTGGGCATTACGGCCTAGCTTTTGATTACTATACACATTTTACTTCTCCCATTAGAAGGTACCCAGATGTAATGGTTCACAGATTATTACAACATTACTTGGATAAAAACACTACCCAAAAACAAGAAGCCTTTGAACAAAAGTGTAGTCACAGTAGTGAAAGAGAAGGTTTGGCCGCAAGAGCAGAAAGAGATAGTATAAAATACATGCAAATTAAATACATGCAGGATCATCAAGATCAAGACTTTTTAGGGGTAATTAGTGGGGTTACACAGTGGGGAATCTATGTAGAAATTGTGTCAAACAAATGTGAAGGAATGGTTCGTATACAAGATATGCGTGATGATCATTATGAGTTTATACAAGAGCAATACGCTGTGGTTGGAAGAAAAACCCAAAACACGTACACCTTAGGTGACCAAGTCTATGTTAGGGTAAAAAATGCAGATTTAGTGAGAAAACACCTTGATTTTACAATGTTAACTCAAAGTCCAGAACCCATATAAAGAGCACTTTTTTTATAAATCTCAATAAAACCTTTGTAAATTACACCCTTATGTTTGATGGATTAACATACGCCGCTTTATATGGTTTTATTCTCGCTTTTGCTATTGGTCCTATTTTTTTTACTTTAATTGAAACCAGTATTACTAAAGGCTTTAAGGCTGGTCTTTTTTTTGATTTAGGAGCGCTTTCTGCTGATGTCGTTTTTATTATAATAGCTTATTTCAGTACCTCAAAAATTCTAAAACACATAAAAGACGACCCAGGTTTATTAATTTTTGGTGGAGTTATATTAATAGTATACGGTGTTATTTCTTATATAAGAACTTCAAAAAATTTTTTCAAGATAGTGAGAGAGCATTACAGCGTTAGTGTTAAAAAGAATCTTGGGGGACTCTTTTTAAAAGGCTTCTTATTAAATTTTGTAAATTTTGGTGTGCTTTCTGGTTGGGTATTAACAATCATAGCCGCAAACGCGTTAACAAGTTCAGAAAACGGCGTTTTATTATTCATAGCAACTGTCTTGACTGTTTTTTTCTGTGTTGATTTATTGAAAATTGCTGCCGCCAAAAAACTAAAAAACAAACTAACACCTCGCGTTATTATTAACACAAAAAAATGGGTGAGCATATTAATTGTTGTTTTTGGCGTTTTTATGTTATTTCAGGGAGTTCTCCCATCTCAGATAACCAAAAATATTGAAAGAATAGATGTTAACTTTAATGCAACAAAATAGATTCAACTTGTTGATATTAAACAAAAAAACCTCCAGTTTTCACTGAAGGTTTTAGAGGCATCAAGCGGATTCGAACCGCTGTAGAAGGTTTTGCAGACCTCTGCCTAGCCGCTCGGCCATGATGCCCTTTGTACTGAACCGCTATAAACTTCATTATTTGCTAAAATTCAGAACGCAAATATATAAGATTAGTGCTTAGTACAACAACTAAAAATAGAAATTATCTCTTTAAGATGTCATTGTAACACTAACTTGTTTTACATCACCCCCAATGGGTGGATTTAATTTTGACACCGTTACACTCACCTTGGTTACTTGAGAAAAACTGCTCAAAATGGCCTCAATAATTCTATTGCCAACCGTTTCAAGAAGTTTTGCCCGTATTCCCATCTGTTTTTTAACAACAGCATTAAGTCCTACGTAGTCTAAGGTGTCTTCTAAGTTGTCTGTTTTTGCGGCCTGTGTTAGATCACAGTCAACACTTAGGTTTACCAGGTAGTGGCTACCAATTTTTTCTTCTTCGCTTAAACAGCCATGGTTGGCGTAAATACGGATATCTTTTAACTCTATACGGCTCATTGTGTGTGGTTTTTGTAAAGATAAAATTATGTCTTTAGATAGCGCCACACAATCACTGCTTTTTAACAAGAATACGTACCTTTGTGCTTTGTTTTAAAACACAATATACAATGGCTGAAGAAAAACAGACGCTTAATTTTATTGAGCAAATTATAGAAGAGGATTTAAAGACAACCCACACCAAAGAGTCCTTGTATTTTAGGTTTCCACCAGAGCCAAACGGATATTTACATATTGGTCACGCCTCTTCTATATGTCTTAATTTTGGTTTAGGGTTAAAGTATAACGCCCCTGTGAATCTGCGCTTTGATGATACAAATCCAGCCAAAGAAGAGCAGCGCTTTGTAGAGGCTATCAAAAAAGACGTTCAATGGTTGGGATACTCTTGGGCTAAAGAGTGTTACGCCAGTGATTATTTTGAACAACTTTACCTGTGGGCCTTAACATTAATAAAAGACGGTAAGGCTTATGTTGATTCTCAGTCTAGTGAAGAAATAGCCCAACAAAAAGGAACACCAACTCAAGCTGGGGTTGCGGGTCCTTATCGAGACAGATCTGTAGAAGAAAACCTAACACTTTTCGAGCAAATGAAAACAGGAGAAGCTCCCCAGGGCGCTCATGTGCTTCGAGCAAAGATTGATCTTAAATCCACCAACATGCTCATGAGGGATCCTGTAATTTATAGAACACTTCACACATCTCATCACAGAACAGGCACAAAGTGGAAAATATTTCCGATGTATGATTGGACCCACGGAGAGAGTGATTATATAGAGCAAATATCGCACTCCTTTTGTACCCTTGAATTTTTACCCCACAGAGAATTGTATGATTGGTTTTTAGACCAATTGGTTGAGGGTTCAAAGTTGCGTCCAAAACAGCGTGAATTTGCCCGTAGAAATCTAAGCCATACACTTGTGAGCAAAAGAAAATTAGCAAGACTTGTTCAAGAAGGGGTTGTAGCTTCTTGGGACGATCCAAGAATGCCAACCATTTCTGGCTTAAGAAGAAGAGGGTACACCCCAGATGCTATTAAAAATTTTGCCCAAGGAATTGGGGTGGGTAAACGCGACAATTTAATTGATGTTTCTAGGCTTGAGTTTAGCGTTAGAGAAGATTTAAATAAAAAAGCAAACCGAGTTATGGCGGTATTAGACCCGGTCAAAGTAACCATCACCAATTATCCCCAGGACCAAACAGAATGGCTAGAGGCAGAAAACAACCAAGAAGACCCTAGTGCTGGATCAAGACAGGTTCCCTTCTCTAAGGAGCTTTATATAGAGCGAGAAGACTTTAGGGAAGAGGCAAATAAAAAGTTTTTTAGGTTAAAACTTGGTAAAGAAGTACGCCTTAAAAATGCATATATTATAAAAGCAGAAAGTTGTGAAAAAGACCCTGAGGGTAACATAACAGAAATTTTTTGCACCTATGATCCAAAAAGTAAAAGTGGAAGCGGTACACAAGAGAGTTTACGTAAGGTAAAAGGAACCCTGCACTGGGTTGCTATAAACAAGGCTGTAGAGGTTGAGGTACGATTATATGATAGACTATTTACCGACCCTTCTCCAGATACTCATAAAGACAAGGATTTTATGGATTTTTTAAATCCAAATTCTTTACAAGTTGTTACTGCTTATGGTGAACCTAGCTTAGGTGATTTAAAAATTGAAGATACAGTACAGTTTCAGCGTTTAGGGTATTTTACAGTAGATCTGCAATCAACCAAGGAAAAAAAGGTGTTTAATCGCACGGTTGGTTTAAGAGATTCTTGGGCAAAGCTTACATAAAAAAAGCCAACACGTAAGGTGTTGGCTTTCTGGCTTTTTTAGGTGTTTAGTAACTTATGTCTGTATCACCATCTAGGGGCTGTGTTGGAGGAAGTTTTCTTGGCTTCTTTTTCTTGTTTCCTATTCCCTTTGCGGCATTTGCTTTTTTCATTTCTTCTCCTATTTGGTTGCTCGCTACAAAACTAGCAATCATGTCATTTAACATGTTGCTTCCCGCCTGGGGTGAGTTGGGTAATAAAATTAGATTTGTGTTTGTTTCTTCACCTATAGATTGAAGGGTATCGTAATGTTGTGTTACTACAATAAGTGCAGACGCCTCTTGAGAGTTGATTCCAACGTTGTTTAGCACATCTACAGACTCCTCAAGACCACGTGCAATTTCTCTTCTTTGGTCTGCAATACCTTGTCCTTGTAGTCTTTTACTTTCTGCCTCTGCGCGAGCTTTTGCAACAATTTTAATTCTCTCTGCTTCTCCCTCATACTCCGCAGCCACTTTTTCTCGCTCGGCGGCATTAATTCTGTTCATTGCTGCTTTTACTTGCACATCTGGGTCAATATCAGTAACCAAGGTTTTTATAATATCATACCCATAGTTAATCATAGCATCATTAAGTTCTTTTTTTACAGCAATGGCAACATCATCTTTTCTCTCAAAAACATCATCAAGTTTCATTTTTGGGACCTCTGCTCTAACCACATCAAAAACATAAGATGTTATTTGATCGTTTGGATTTTCTAGTTTGTAAAAGGCGTCATAAACCTTGTCTTTTATTACCTGAAATTGCACCGAAATTTTGAGCTTTACAAACACATCGTCTTTTGTTTTAGTTTCAACCATAACATCAAGTTGCTGCACTTTTAGGTTGATTCTTCCTGCAATTCTGTCTACAAATGGAATTTTAAAATGCAGTCCAGAGTTTCTGCTACTTAAAAATTTTCCAAATCGTTCTACCACCGCAGCAGTTTGTTGCTTTACAGTAAAAATTCCTGAGAGAAAGAAAAAGAAAATAAATGTAAAAAAGGGTACTAGAAAAAGGATACTTCCCATGATAAAATATTTAAAAAATTAATACAATGAATATACAAAAAAACAACTGCTTTAAGATGGATTATTGATAAAACTAATGGCGCTTTGTATTCTTGAAACAGTTTCCTTTTTGCCTAATACCGCAGCAATTTCAAAGACATCTGGTCCCTGCATCGCTCCAACCAAAGCGAGCCTGAGGGGCATCATTGCCTTTCCAAAGCCCATTTGCGTTGTGTTTAACCATGCTTTAACTTCTTTAGAAATCGTTTCACTATCAAAAGCGGGTTGCTTGTTTAAAATATCACAAACAGTTAAAAGAATACCCGGGGTATCCTCTTTAAAAGCCTTTTTTGCTGCTTTTGAATCGTAGGTTGTTGGCTTTTGAAAAAAGAAATATCCTTGCTCCCATAAATCTGCAACAAATACAGCGCGGTGTTTAATCAAAGAAACGATCTTTTCAAGGTTTAATGTTGTTTCAATTCCTTTTTGGTCTAATAGTTCAGTAAACGCATCTGTTACAGTCTTAAGTTCAAGTTGCTGAAAGTATTGTTGTTGATACCATTTCGTTTTATCTGGGTCAAACTTAGCACCTGCTTTATTTACACGCTCTAAGCTAAAATCTGCAATAAGCTGCTCTAGTGAGAACAATTCTTGCTCTGTTCCTGGATTCCAACCTAAAAAAGCAAGCATATTTAGCACTCCTTTGGGCAGATATCCATCTTCTCTATATCCAGAAAAGACTTCTCCATCGGCTGTCTTCCACTCAAGAGGAAAAACAGGAAAACCCATTTTATCTCCATCTCTTTTGCTTAACTTTCCTTTACCTGTTGGTTTCATAATAAGGGGTAGGTGAGCAAAAACAGGTGCTTCCCAACCAAAACTTTTATATAACAAAATATGTAAAGCAAGAGAGGGTAGCCATTCTTCCCCACGAATTACATGGGAGATATTCATAAGGTGGTCATCTACAATATTTGCTAGATGGTAGGTGGGCATACCATCACTTTTAAATAACACCTTATCATCAAGTACGTTTGTGTCAATTTTGATAGTACCTCTTATCATATCTTGAAGATGTAGCGTCTGGTTTTGCGGTGTTTTGAAACGAATTACATATGGGATGTTTGATGATAACCGCTCCTTTATTTGCTCTAAATTAAGAGATAAAGAGTTGTCTAGCGCTTCTCTGTTATGGCAATTGTAACTAAATGTTTCTCCTTTTTGCTCACAAGCTTTTCTTTGCCCTTCAAGCGCCTTAGTGGTATCAAAGGCATAATATGCATGGTCACTCTCAACAAGCCTCAGGGCGTACTGTTTGTATATCTTTTTTCGTTCACTTTGTCTGTAAGGTCCTGCTTTTGAGGGTTTTAACGGGCTCTCATCAAAGGTTATTCCTAGCCACTGCATTGCATCTACTATGTACTGTTCTGCACCTGGGACATAGCGACCTTGGTCTGTGTCTTCTACCCGAAGAATAAAATCACCGCCATGTTTTTTTGCAAATAAATAATTAAACAATGCGGTTCTAACACCACCAATATGTAAAGGCCCTGTAGGACTAGGGGCAAATCTAACGCGAACTTTTTGTGACATAAAAAACAAATTTTTCTAGCTGTAAAGATACAATTCTACGGCTGCATCACCACAGCAATTATAGGATTCATGCCTAAAGTTTAAAGAGGCCGCATTAAAAGTATAAACGCAACTATTGTACCTAAAAAACGCCTAAATACAGTTTCTAGAACTCTTTTTTGGAAACGTACTATGTTTTGTTAGGTTTTATACCACCACCCGCAACATAAAATCTTTTATAAATTTTACAAATTACTGTGTTTGCTGTTTTTTTTGCACTAATTTTAAATCCGTTGTAATTTACTCCAATAATCAAATGAGTTCATTTAGTTTAATCCAGCAAAAGCTGGAAGAATTTATAAAAAAATACTATACCAGTGAGTTGATCAAGGGGGTTATTTTCTTTTTTGCAATAGGGTTTTTGTACTTTTTACTAACCCTTTTAGTAGAGTATTTTTTGTGGTTAAACCCTATTGGAAGAACCGTGTTGTTTTGGTCTTTTGTTGCCGTTGAGCTGGCTCTTTTTTTGCGCTTTATTGCTTTTACACTGCTCAAGCTTTTTAGTCTACAAAAAGGCATAACCAACGAGCAAGCCGCTCAAATAATTGGGGATCACTTCCCAGAGGTTAATGACAAATTATTAAATGTCTTGCAGTTAAACCAAAACCAAGGAGCCTCAGATCTGCTCTCGGCAAGCATAGATCAAAAGGCCCAACAGATGCAGTCTGTAGTTTTTAAAAAAGCAATTAACTTTCAAAAAAACCTCAAATATCTTTTCTTAGCGGCGGTTCCTATACTTGTTTTTATTGTCGTTTCAGCTTTAGGTGAAAAAGATTTGTTTGCCAGCAGTTATAAACGTGTTGTAAATTATAACACAGCTTATACACCTGCCCCTCCTTTTAGTTTCTATATTGTTAACCAGAATCTCTCTGCTATCCAAAACAAGCCTTTTACACTTAAAATAAAAACCAAGGGAAGCACTATTCCTCAAGATGTAAGTATTGTGTATAACAATCAAAAATATTTTATTCAACAAACTGCGGTAGGTTCTTTTGAATACAGCTTTTCACAGCCTACCGCCACTTTTGATTTCAGGCTCTTGGCTAATAATGTTACTTCAAAAAACTACACACTAGAGGTTGTTAAAACACCATCCTTGGTAAACTTTGAACTCTTTTTAAACTATCCTAATTACACTGGGAAAAAAGATCAAACCCTCAAAAGCACAGGAAATACAACCCTCCCAGAAGGAACAAAAGTGCAGTGGCTTGTTACAACACAAAACACCACCCATGTCGGTTTAAAAACAAAAGACTCTGTGTACTCTTTTGCCTCCAATGAGCAGCAACACGCTTTTTCAAAAACAATAAATACCACCTTAGATTATGCTATTACTACCTCTAATAGCAGTTTAAAAAACTATGAGAATTTGTCTTTTACCATTAAGGCAATTAAAGATGAATTTCCAGAGATTTCTGTACAATCTAAACCAGACACCCTTGCAGGGCAACAGACCTATTTTTTAGGACAAGTTAGTGATGATTATGGGTTTTCTAAATTACAGCTTGTCTATTATCCAGACTCTCAGCCGAATCAAAAAAAAATAATTCCAATACCTTTAAATAACAGTAATTTAGATCAATTTACCTTTGCTTTCCCCGGGCAATTACCATTGCCGCCAGGGGTTGGTTATGAGTATTATTTTGAGGTTTTTGACAACGACGCAATCCATAACTACAAATCTACTCGATCGAGCTATTATAGCTTTAAAAAAGCCACTCAAGATCAGTTACAATCCCAACAACTACAAACGCAACAAAATGCAATTAAAGCGATGGACGCCGCATTGCAAGAACTGAAAAATCAAGATAAACGCCTTGAGGAGTTAGAGCTTATACAAAAAGAGAAACAGACACTTAACTGGAACGATAAAAAGAAGCTAGAAGATGTTTTAAAGCGTCAAAAAAACCAAGAACAAATGATGCAGCAGTTTTCAAAACAGCTGCAAGAGAGTTTAGAGAAATTCCAACCACAGAACAAAGAAAAAGATCCTTTTACTCAACAATTAGAAAAAAGACTACAAGAGGGTCAAGAAAAACTTAAAGAGAACGAAAAACTTCTAAAAGAGTTAGAAGAATTACAAGATAAAATCTCTAAAGAAGAGCTCATAGATAAGCTTGAACAGGTTTCTAAGAAAAACAAAAATCAAGAAAAAAACCTTGAGCAGCTCGTAGAGTTAACAAAGCGCTATTATGTTACCAAAAAAAGCGAAAAACTTTCTCAAGATCTTTACAAGTTAGGAGAACAGCAACGTCAACTAGCAGAGAAACCCTCTGAGCAGAATACCAAACAGGCGCAAGAAAAAATTAATGAAAAATTTGAAAAATACAAGAAAGATCTTGAAGAGTTAAAAAAAGAAAACGAAAAATTAAAAACACCCATGGAGCTTCCACAAGACAAAGTAGGTGAAAAAGTGGTGGATCAACAGCAACAACAAGCAACGCAAAAACTAGAAAAACAGAACAAGACTGGCGCAAAACAAAATCAACAAAAGGCAGGGAAAAAGATGCAAGAGATGGGCCAGCAAATGATGATGGCTTTATCTGGATCTCAGTCAGATCAAATAGATGAAGATGTAGCTATGTTGCGTCAAATATTAGATAACTTAGTGGTGTTTTCCTTTAGGGAAGAAGCCTTAATGGAGGCTTTTAAATTAAGCCAATACGGAAATCCTCTTTTTGGGAAACGATTAAACACACAAAATGATCTAAAGCAAAACTTTCAACATATAGATGATAGCTTGTTTTCTTTGTCTTTACGCCAACCCTTAATTGGCCAACAAATTAACGAGTCTGTAACCCAGGTTCATTACAATTTAAAAAAAGCAATGGAGCGCTTGGCAGAAAACCAGATATCTCAGGGTGTTGCGTCTCAGCAATACGCGGTTACTAGCACCAATGATTTAGCAAATTTACTTACCAACATGCTCACTAGTATGCAGCAACAGCAAATGGGTCAGGGATCTGGGAGCGGTAAACAAGGGATGCCAAAACCAGGTCAAGGACAAGGCGAGGGCTTTCAACTTCCTGATATTATTGAAAAGCAAAAGAGTCTAGGGGAAAAAATGCAAGAGGGTATGGGAGAAAAAGGCGACACAGGAGAAAAAGGTCAAGAAGGGAAAAAGGGCGAGAAAGGTCAAGGAGAAGGTGAGGGAGAAGGCGAAGGTACTGGAGAAGGCGATGGTACTGGAGAAGGACAAGGCGGCAATACAAACTCCACAAAACAAGGAAATTCCTCAAAAACAAACCAAGGCAAAAACAATGACGCGGAACTTTTTGAGATTTATAAACAACAACAACAACTGCGTCAAGAGCTGGAAGACAGATTAAGCAAATTAGGGCTTGAAGGCTTGGGTGGATCGCTAGTTAAAAAGATGCAATCTATTGAGCAACAACTTCTTGATAATGGATTTAACCAAAACACATTAGAGAAAATGCTTAGCCTGCAATATGAGTTATTAAAACTAAAAGAGGCAGACTTAAAACAAGGCCAAGAATCTAGGCGTGAATCAATATCCAATCGCAAAACATATACCAACCCATTGCGCTTGTCTTCAGATCAAATAAGAAAATATTTTAATACCACTGAAATTTTAAACAAAGAATCCCTTCCTTTGCGTCAAAACTATAAAGAAAAGGTGCAATCCTATTTTAAGAAATCTAATGATTGAATTTTATTCACAAAACGATGATTTTAAGGTTGAAAACCCACAAGCACTAAGTCTTTGGATAAGTGAAACAATCTTGCAAGAAAACTACGAGCTAGGAGAACTTACGTATGTTTTTTGCGATGATGAGTATCTGCACAAGTTAAATATGCAATTTTTAAACCACGACACTCTTACAGATATTATAAGCTTTGACAATTCTCTGGGCAAACAAATTCATGGAGAGATTTATATTTCTACCGAGCGTGTTCAAGAAAACGCTATAGCTTATGGAGTTTCTTTTCAAGAAGAATTACATAGGGTGGTCATACACGGAGTGCTTCACTTTTGCGGATACAAAGACAAAAGTGAACAAGAGCAAGAAACGATGACGCGCATGGAAAACAAGGCTTTAGCCCTGCGGACATTTGTCTAGGTCCCTGAAAATCAATAAATTATATATTTAACTATTTGATTGTAAGATAATTAACTATCTTTGCGGCCGCTTTAATGCCCTTGCGTTGTTCCACGTGGAACAATCAAATAAAATAAGTAAAATGTTTGAAAAAGAATACGATGTTATTGTAGTGGGTGGTGGTCATGCTGGCTCTGAAGCAGCTGCAGCCGCAGCCAATCTAGGGTCAAGAACCCTTCTTATTACAATGAACTTACAAAACATTGGACAGATGTCTTGCAATCCTGCTATGGGTGGAATTGCAAAAGGGCAAATCATTAGAGAGATAGACGCCCTTGGCGGCTACAGTGGTATTGTTAGTGACAATACAGCAATACAGTTTAAAATGCTCAATAAATCTAAGGGTCCCGCTATGTGGAGTCCTAGAGTGCAGAGTGATAGAATGAGATTTGCAGAGTCTTGGAGAATGATGTTGGAGGGTACTAAAAATTTAGATTTCTATCAAGAAATGGTGTCTGGAATCCTGGTGGAAGGAGAAAAAATTGTGGGTGTTAAAACCTCCCTAGGGATTCAGGTGCGAGCAAAAACAGTTGTTCTTACCAACGGAACATTTTTAAATGGATTGATACACATAGGAGAGAAACAATTTGGTGGAGGTAGAGCTGGTGAAAGAGCAGCCCACGGCATAACCAAAGAATTGGTTGACCTTGGTTTTAAATCTGGTAGGATGAAGACAGGAACCCCTCCTAGAGTTGATGGAAGATCCCTTGATTTTTCAAAAATGATTGTACAGCCAGGAGATCTTTCTCCAGAGAAGTTTTCTTATTTAAAAAGCACAAAACCCCTTACAAAGCAGCGTGATTGCCACATGAGTCATACTAGTTTAGAGGTTCATGAGTTGTTAAGGGAAGGGTTTGATCGCTCTCCAATGTTTAATGGTGCAATTAATAGTGTTGGTCCAAGGTATTGTCCATCAATAGAAGATAAAATCAATCGTTTTGCAGACAAGGATTCACATCAATTATTTGTAGAACCCGAGGGTTGGGACACCGTGGAGTATTATATCAATGGTTTTTCTACCTCTTTACCAGAAGATGTTCAGTTTAAGGCACTAAGAAGCGTGAAGGGGTTTGAAAATGTAAAGTTTTTTAGGCCTGGATATGCCATCGAATATGATTTTTTCCCACCCACCCAGCTCAAACACACACTAGAAACAAAAAACATTAAAGGGTTGTTTTTTGCTGGCCAAATTAACGGTACCACCGGTTATGAGGAAGCCGCATCTCAGGGTCTTATGGCAGGCATAAACGCACACCTGCAAGTGCGTGAGCAGGATCCTTTTATTATCAAAAGAAATGAAGCCTATATAGGAGTGCTGATTGATGATTTAATCACAAAAGGCACCGAAGAACCTTATAGAATGTTTACTTCTCGTGCAGAATATAGAACCTTGCTTAGGCAAGATAATGCAGATTTTAGGCTTACCCCGATGTCACACAAAATTGGTTTAGCTAGTGAGGAGCGTCTTAAATTAATGGAAGAAAAAAAGCAGAAAAGTGAGGCTTTTATTGATTTTTTCAAAAAAAGCAGTGTTGCCCCAGAGGTAATAAATCCTATTTTGCAGGAAAAGGATTCTACAACGGTAAAACAAAGTGATAAACTTTTTAAACCTTTTTCTAGACCAAATATAACCATGCTGGATATGCAAAAGATTGATTTTGTGTCTTCCTACATTAGCCAACATGATTTGGATCATGAGGTACTTCAACAAACAGAGATACAGGTAAAATACGCAGGCTATATAGCCAAAGAGAAAAACAATGCAGATAAACTCAACAGGCTAGAGGGCATAAAAATTCCTGAGGCTTTTGATTATTCAAAACTAAAATCCTTGTCATACGAGGCAAAAGAAAAATTAAGCGCCATCAAACCAGTAACGGTTTCACAAGCTTCCCGTATTAGCGGCGTATCCCCAAATGACATCTCTGTGCTACTTGTGTACATGGGTAGATAATACCTTTGTTCCACGTGGAACAAATAATTTTAAAGCGTTAAAAATTTCATTTGAAGACTCCAAAAGACACCATATATTTATCAACCAAAGATTATTTCAAAACTCAAGAAGCGTTTGATTTGGTGCTAGACTCCTCTAGAGATCTTTTAATAACCAGTCCACAACCAGCTCAAGAGAACCTGGCAAGTTATTACCAAAGTCAAGAGTATATTTCTCACTCCAATACTCAAAAAGGAGGTGTCCCCTTTTTATACACCTTGGTGCAAAAGTGGTCTTTAAAAAGCAAAAGAAACCTTGTCAATAAACTTTCCAAGGGCAGAGGAACTCTCTTAGACATTGGCGCAGGGAGTGGTGCTTTTTGTGAGGTTGCAAAACAAAATTCTTGGGAAGTGTATGGGGTTGAGCCCAATGAAAAAGCAAGAAAAATTGCAGCCCAAAAAAACATCTCTTTACAGAAAAGCATTGCAGACTTTAAAGGCCAACAATTTGATGTTGTAACACTTTGGCATGTGTTAGAACACCTGCCAGATTTAGAAAACATAATCATAGCGATTCAAGAATTGGTTCGCCCAAATGGTATTTTGATTGTTGCTGTTCCTAATTATAATTCTTTTGACGCAAACCATTATAAAGGATTTTGGGCAGCCTATGATACCCCGAGACATTTATGGCACTTCTCCCAAAAAGCAATGAGAAAGCTGTTTTCAAAAAACACCAAACTGCTTAAGACACAGCCCATGCTTTTTGACTCTTTTTACGTTAGCCTTTTGTCAGAAAAATATAAATCAGGAAATAGCTTTTCTTTTAAAGCATTATGGATTGGTTTGTGGTCTAACATTAGCGCATTAAAAACCAAAGAGTATTCTTCACTCATATATTGTTACAAAAAAGCCTAAAACAGCCTCTAATCTGTTTAAGAGAACTTAAAGCGGATAAGACGACACTTTACTTGTCGATTTTTTAAAACCCCTTTAAAACGTTTTGTTTGCCCTTGTTTTTAATAAGAAAAACAAATACCTATTAATAAAGGCAATAGAAAACACCTATTGTTTGTTTGTGTTATGATTTGGCATGTAATAGCCGTGTGAGTTTAATGGAAAGATCCGTAAAAATAATTTTAGCGTTACCATTTCGTTCAATATGGTAAGAGGCAGTTTCTAATGCTTCAGAAATTTCAAAAATATTATTTTGATGTACAAACGGTGCAAATTTTTCAATAGAAAATTTTGTGTTTGGCGCATCAAAGAAAAGCAAACTATCTGCCTTATAGTTTTTAAGCATTGCTTGCCTGAATGTTTCTAGACAATATCCTAAGAATTTTTTTTGTGTTTCCCTACCCTGCTTTGCAATTTCTTCACTCCAAGAAATTAGCGCATTGATAGAACCTTTATTTCCTTTTGCTTTAAATGCAGTGCGCACCCAATCAACAAACCAATGTTCAAAAACACCATCATCACCCAGGTTGTCTACTAAGTTTAAAGCCTGTTGATAATCTCCACCGCACAGACTGCTAATTTTTTTTGCTTTTTTTGACTCAACACCTTTGTTTTCAATGAGTTGATTTGAAATAACCTCCTCAGAAAGAAGCGGGAAATGTAGTTTTTGACACCTAGATTGTATCGTTCCTAGAATTTTTTCTTCATAAGGTGTTAACAATAAGAGAATTGTTTTTTGTGGCGGTTCCTCTACTAATTTTAAAATCTTGTTTGCACAGGCAGTATTCATTCTGTCTGCCATCCAGATAATCATAACTTTATGTCCTCCCTCATAGGGTTTTAAAGACAATGATTTAAGCATTTGCTTTGCTTCATCAACATTGATGTTACCCTGTTTTTTTTCAATACCCAAAAAAGCCAACCAATCATACAAAGAACCGAAAGGGCTTTTTGAAACAAAGGTCCTCCAATCTTCCAAAAATAAATTTGAAAAAGGGTTTTTTTTAATTCTCTGGTTGGTGTTTACAGGGAAAACAAAATGTAGATCTGGATGTGCAAGATTTGCAACTTTGCTCACGCAGTTTTCATGTGCCTTTGATCCCTTTGGATGATTACTAGCCAAAATAGCTTGCGCATAGGCTAAAGCCACTGGTAGTATACCGCTGCCTGTTTTGCCAACAAAGAGTTGAGCGTGAGGAATCCTACCATTTTCTATGCCTTTAAGCAAATGGTTTTTAATATGTGTTTGTCCTAATGTATTAGAAAAAAGCATCTACAAATGTAGGGAAATATTACAAACACTACCGCTATAAAAATCTAGTTTTACTTGCCCTCAAAAACTGTATATTTGCTCCATTAAAGACCAACTATGAAAACAATACAAGACATTAATTTTAAAGATAAAAAAGCACTAATACGGGTAGATTTTAATGTGCCCTTAAATAAAGAGCTTGTTGTAACAGATTTAACCAGAATAGAGGCTGCAAAACCAACGATTGAAAAAATTTTAAATGACGGCGGCAGTTGTGTGTTACTATCTCATCTTGGGAGACCTAAAAACAAAGAACTAGAGTTTTCATTGCAACACATCGTTGAGGCGGTAAGTAAGGTCTTGGGCGTACAGGTTTTATTTGCTTCAGATTGTGTAGGAGAGATTGCAGAAACCGCTGTAGCAAACCTTAAACCAAAACAAGTATTATTGTTAGAAAATGTAAGATATCATATGCAGGAAACAGCTGGAGATCGAGATTTTGCAAAAAAACTCTCCAAACTTGGAGATATTTATGTAAACGACGCTTTTGGTAGCGCACATAGGGCTCATGCATCAACAGCTATTATCACAGAAAACTTTCCAAAAGACAAATGTTTTGGCGCTTTACTTGCCTCAGAAATACACAGTCTTGAAAAAGTGTTAGGAGACAGTCAAAAACCAGTGACCGCAGTTATAGGAGGAGCAAAGGTATCCTCAAAAATAACGGTCATAGAAAACATATTAGATAAAATTGAACACCTTATCATTGGCGGCGGTATGGCTTTTACCTTTATCAAAGCCCAGGGTGGAAACATAGGCAATTCTTTAGTGGAGGACGACAAACAAACCCTTGCGCTCCAAATTTTAAAACGAGCCAAAGAGAAGGGAGTAGAAGTTCACCTGCCAGTAGATGTGATTGCTGCAGATCAATTTTCAGAAAAAGCCAACACACAAATCAGCCCAATTACAGAAATACCAGAGGGTTGGATGGGCTTAGATTCTGGACCTCAATCAAACAGCAATTTTGAAAATGTGATTTTACAATCAAAGACAATTTTATGGAACGGCCCTGTAGGTGTTTTTGAAATGGAACTTTTTTCTAAAGGAACCATATCTTTAGCAAACGCTATAGCAAATGCAACTAGGCAGGGGGCATTTTCACTTGTTGGAGGAGGAGACTCTGTTGCTGCGGTAAAGCAATTTAATTTGAGTAAAAAAGTAAGCTATGTTTCTACAGGCGGAGGGGCAATGCTAGAAATGTTAGAAGGTAAAACACTTCCTGGCATACAAGCAATTCTTGACTAAATACCAAGCAGCTCCTTGTAAGGCTGTTGCTTTTTTTATAAAACAACACACAGATGTTTGAATTGCGTATTTTTGAGTAAAATTTTAGCGTCATAATTGCGTTGGTATTAATATATGAAACATCTTTTTTGTTGTATTTTTTTTCTAGTCTATGCTTTTGGCCATAGCCAAGACACTTTGGTTGAGATCCAAAATAAGCGGGTAAAACCTCTTAGTTACAAAACCCAGATTCAAGATTCTTTATACCCCAACAAAACAGAAGTAAGAGATACAATTAAGGACAACGATCTGCCTGTAATCTCTGAGGATATAAAGCTAATGAAGGCTTTGCCAGACAGCACAAAGGGTAGGCTCCAAGATATGGCCTTGGCAAGGCGCTACGATAGTCTTTGGCTTGAAGAATTATACGCCAATGACTTGTTTGAGCAGGTATATGGTAGTGTTACTAACATGACCTATGAACCTGTAGAGTATGAAGCGCTTCCAACAGACACCCTAAAAGCTCGCTTGGCAGAGATAAACAGTAGAACACCTTTTAATGTAGTGTACAATCCTGCCCTGGAGAGTGTTATTAAAAACTACCTCAAAAATCGCCGCACCACCATGGGCAAGCTCATGGCGCTGAGTGACTATTATTTTCCAATGTTTGAACAGGCTTTAGACAGCTATAATATACCTCTGGAGCTTAAGTACCTTGCCATTGTAGAATCTGCTTTGCGTCCAAGTGCAACTTCTAGGGTTGGCGCTACTGGACTTTGGCAATTTATGTTTGGCACAGGTAAAATGTTTGGCTTAAAGGTAAATAGTTATGTGGATGACAGAAGCGACCCTTTAAAAGCAACCCAGGCAGCTTGTAAATACCTGCAAGCACTCCACAAACGTCTTGGTGATTGGGATTTGGCTCTTGCGGCATATAACTCTGGTCCAGGAAATGTTTCTAAGGCCATTAGAAGATCTGGAGGGCGCATAAATTATTGGAACATACGCCAACATCTTCCGCGAGAAACAGCGGGTTATGTTCCGGCATTTTTAGCCACCATGTATATATTTGAATACTCAAAAGAGCACGGCTTTAAAAGTGAGGGCCCAAGAATTCCTTACATAGCCACAGATACCATTGAGGTAAAAAAACAAATTGCCCTTGAGCATGTTGCCCATCTCACCGATATTGCCCTTGCAGAGCTAAGGTTTTTAAACCCACAATATAAACTGGGTATTATACCCGTAGTTAAAAACCAGAACTACTCCTTAAGATTGCCTGTAGATAAATTAGGTGTTTTTCTTTCAAACCAAGACACGATATATGCTTATGCCACTCACGCATTTAACAAAAGAGAAAAGCCCCTGCCAGAACTTAATGACTTTGACAAAAAAATATATTATAAGGTACAACGCGGGGATTATTTGGGTAAAATTGCTGCAAAATTTGGCGTGAGGATAAGTCAGATAAAAAGATGGAACAGCCTTAGAAATACTAATTTAAAAATAGGAAAGCGTCTTGTGATATTTCCTAGAAAAATACCAAGTGTTGCAATAAAAAACCAATCCAGCAAGGGGCAAAACACTAAAATATACACCGTAAAACAAGGAGACTCTCTTTGGAGTATTGCCCAGCAATATCCGGGAGTAAGTGTGGCCGATATTAAAAAGAAAAACGATTTAAAAAGCGTCAAATTAAGTCCCGGCATGGAACTTAAAATTTTATAATAATTCTTAAATTATTTTGCATGAAACCTAGTTATATTTTGTTTCTTTCGTTTATTGCTCTTGTTGCTTGTGGGGACACAAAAACATCAACTGCAAAGTACAAACAACCTTCTGTAGGCACAATTAACTCACTACAGGTTGTAACACCCAACCCACTTTGGAACGGCGTCGTTGGCGATCAAATACGCGCCAGCTTTGCAGCTGCTACTCCAGGGCTACCCCAAGATGAACCGCTGTTTTCTATAAGACAAATGCCCTTAGATGTCTTTAGCGGTTTTGCAAAAACATCACGCCTTTTTCTGCACCTTACAATTGCAGAGAAAGACACCATAAAGATCAGAAAAAACCCATTTGCAAAACCTCAAACAGGTGTTTTTATAACCGCAACATCCCAAGAGAAATTAATTGCCTTAATTCAAGAAAATACCGCTAAAATTATACGGGAGTTTAAGCTTTCAGAAATAAAAGAAAGGCAAAGACGCACTAAAATATCCAAATTAAGATTAGATTCATTGCCCTCTGCCTTTGGGCTCACCCTAGAGATTCCTTCTGCGTATCGTATTGCCAAATCTGAGCCAGATTTTTATTGGATACGCAAAGCTCTTAAATCTGGGCACACCAATATAATTATCTACCAAGTTCCTATAAATACGATACCTCAAGACAGCACAGCGCTTCAGGCGATCATTAAAATGAGAGACGATATAGCCGGTGCTCAATTGCCTGTTGAGGACGGGGATACATTAATCACAGAACAAGCCTACCCTCCTTACATCACACAAACAAGTATTGACACAAAATTTGCCTTTGAAACTAAAGGAACTTGGGAGATAAAAAACCAATGGATGGCGGGGCCTTTTATTAATTACGCCGTTAGGGATACCGCCAACAATAGGTATCTTATCTTAGAAGGATTTACCTATGCGCCCTCAAGCTCAAAAAGAGATTTGCAATTGGAACTAGAATCTATTTTAAAATCTGTAAAAGTAAAATAGTAATGCTGATCCAATTATCAAACACAAAAAAACCTGTTAGTTATGCAAAAAATATACCATCTCTCTACTTGTGACACTTGCAAAAGAATTATCAAGGATCTCGCGCCTTCCAATGGTTTTCTTCTTCAAGACATCAAACATCATCACATAGACTCAAAACAATTGGAGGCCCTAAGAGCCTTATCAGGAAGCTATCAAGCGTTGTTTAGTAAACGCGCTAGACTTTACAAAGAAAGAGCTTTGAAAGAGCAAACACTTAGCGAGCAAGACTATAAAGAACTGTTGTTAGAGCATTATACATTTTTAAAGCGACCGGTTATCGTAAACCAGGATGAAATATTTATAGGCAATAGCAAAAAAGCAGTTGCACAGGCAAAGATTTCACTTCAAAACAAATGATAAGTCCAAGGATACTAGCCATTATTGCGGCTTTTGCCGCGAGCTTTATTTATGGGATAAACCACACTATTGCAAAAGGCCTGATGCCCTCTGTTATTTCTCCTTATGGGTTTATACTTTTAAGGGTAGGCGGCGCAGCGGTTATTTTTTGGGCTATAGGTCTTTTTTATAAAAAAGAAACTATCCAAACCTCCGATTGGATGCGTATTATCGCCTGTGCCTTTTTTGGCATGGTGTTAAACATGACAATGTTTTTTAAAGGCTTAAGCCTCTCCACGCCTATTAACAGCAGCGTTGTTATTACCATTGCCCCCGTCTTGTTGCTTGTGTTGTCTGGGGTGTTTTTAAAAGAGCGCATTACAATTATTAAAGCACTAGGTATTGCCCTTGGATTGGCAGGAGCCCTTGCTCTTATTTTATTTGGCGAAAAAACACAGCCTAATGCCCCAAACATACCCTTAGGAAATATGTTGTTTTTGGTCAATGCGGCCTCTTATTCTATCTATCTAATAATTGTAAAACCACTAACGGCAAAATATAGCGCCATCACGCTTATGAAGTTCTTTTTCTTGTTTGCTGTTATGATAAACATTCCTATTGGTTACCATGAGTTTTTAAGGGTAGATTGGTTTGATCTTGAGTTAGAAACAATAGGACAACTAGCCTTTGTGGTGGTTGGCACAACAGTTCTCACCTATTTATTTAACATCTATGCCTTAAAGCAGTTAAGCCCTTCTGTGTTAGGTGTATTTATGTACCTGCAGCCTCTAATTGCAACAATATTTGCTATTTTAACAGGTGCAGACACCCTTACCACAATTAGAGTACTTGCCGCCACACTAATTTTTTTAGGGGTGTACTTGACAACTCTTAAAAAATCAAAAGTGCAAACCAGTAATACTTAGCAATAGCGCTTTGCTTACTACTTTAAATCTTTAGGAACTTGCCCATGTTTGCGGGTGTGCTCTTTTGTAATGGTGTAAAAGTCTTCTGTTTTTTCTAGCTCGCTTAGACTATTAAAGAGAGTGTCAGGGAGGCTTCTTAATTTGCGTTTGGCTAGATCTATCCATCCTCCCATCATCTCACACCGTGCAATGTTCTTACCTGTGTGGTCAAAGAAGTTATGCTCAAATGAAAAATACATGCCATCTTGACTTAATCCTTTAAGGGCCAAACTTACAGTAATTGGTTTTCCAGGAAAGACCTCTTTAAAATAAAACATGTGCTCATAAAACACAACAGGGCCAATGTTGTTTGCAACCATATCTGCTTGACCAAAACCATTTTCAAGCATATAACTCAGGCGGGTGTGGCTCATAAAATTTATATAGGCACTGTTGGCTAAATGACGATTGGCATCAATATCATTCCATCTAATTTCAAACTCTTTTAAATACATGTTCTTGTTTTTATCTAGTTCTTTTTTCTAGCTATCTATAAAGGCAATTACCTTAGTGTAGACCTCTTGTGCTTTTAAATCGTGCTTAAGCCCACAGGTAATAAAGCTGTTTATTGTGGGCAATTTTTTTAAGACCTTTTCAATAGGCTTATATGGAGTTATCGCATCGTTTTTATCGTGAATAAGGAGTACGGGCTGCGTTACTTTTTCCAAAAAAGAGGATAATTTAATGTCTTGATGAGGTATTTTAAAAATGGTATTTACCATTTTACTTAGATTGCTTACAGAGCGCCTTGACAGCCCCAGGATTTCTTTAAAATAAGTAAAAACGGCATCCATTCCAGAGGCCGCACCCATGACAATAAATTTTTTGACATTAATAGTGGGATTCATCACATAGCAATACCCAATGGCTGTATTGCTGAGAGAATGGCCAATTATTGTGTCTACAGGCCCTATGTGGCTTAAAGTGGCCTCAATAGCCTGTCTAAACACCTCTACATTTAGCTTGCCTCCTTTTGACATACCGTGCCCCGGTGCATCAAGAGCATAGATGGTATATTTTTGTTTTTCAAGCATGGTATAGTATGGCAACCATCGCTGTGAATTACTTTCCCAGCCGTGTAAGAAAAGAATATTTTTTGACCCACATCCCCATTTATGAAGTACAGCGCTGTTGTTTTCAAGCATTAGAGTGTGTTGTGTTGCTTTTTTAAAAAAAGCTTTCCCTTTTTCTGAAATACCAGCCCTGCGCACCTTGCACAATAAATTAAAGGCAAAATTTGCCCCCCACTCAGGCGCTATAATGGCCGCAGCATTTAAAAAAAAGCCGATAGCTTTTGGGATAATTTGTTTCATATACATAAGTGCTCAAAAGTATCATTAGGCCGTTAATTTAACCTCCTACTCTTTAAAAGGCGCAAAGATACCAATAGCCTTTCTTATAATTGGGAATTACGATCAATGTATTTTTTAGCCTCCTTAAGATGTCTTAAAAGTTTAGTAATTTTGAGTCTTATGTAATCCTTTTACCAAACACTGAATTCATGCCAATTATTAGATCTGGGTATAAAGCCAAAGGCCTTTTTAAAAGTGGTCATTTTTCTACTATTTATTCTGCTAAATTACGGCCAATTCCTAAGGTGGCTCAGGTAAGGGAGCGCCTAGAGCTAACAGATGGTGATTTTGTGGATATAGATTGGAGTTATTGCACTACAAAAGGAGTTAAAAGCCAAAAGGTAGCCATTCTTTTACACGGCCTTGAGGGAGACGCACAAAGAGTGTATATGCAGGGGCAGGCAAAGGTTTTAATTCAAGGCGGCTGGGACGTTGCTGGCATGAACCACCGGGGGTGTAGCGGAGAAGAGAACCGCCTCTACTTGTCCTACAATAGTGGCCGCACACAAGATTTATCAGAACTGATTGACCACATACTTACGCTAAAGCAGTATACAAAAATTGCTCTTGTAGGGTTTAGTTTGGGAGGTAACCTTTTGTTAAAATACCTTGGAGAGCCTAGAGAGATTTCACATAAAATTGTTGCAGGAATAGCTATTTCCGCCCCTATTGATTTGCAGTCTTCTTTAGATAGTTTGATGAGAAAAAGAAACAAACCTTATACCCTTGTTTTTTTGAAAGATTTGCGCAATAAATACAAGCGAAAAATGAAATTATTTCCTGGCGTGATGTCTAAAGAAAAACTCAGAAAAGTAAAAACGCTTCTCGATTTTGATAACACCTACACGGCGCCTGCTCATGGGTTTGAAAGCGCGGCACAATACTATCAAAAAAGTAGCGCCAAAGCTTTTCTGCCAAACATTAAAAAACCTGTACTGATTTTAAATGCCGCCAACGATAGTTTTTTGGCTCCAGAGTGTTATCCTTTTGAGCTTGCAAAACAGCATGAAAACATCTATCTTGAAGTTCCATCCACTGGTGGACATGTTGGATTTCATGTAACAAATACAGAGTATTACTCTGAGCAACGCGTGTTAGACTTTTTAAAATCTTTAGTATGATGCCAAACCAGTTCACAGATCAAAATCAACTATATATAGCCCTTGGCTACTGCGCTTTTATGCTTTTTCTTGCTTGGCTGCTTAAAAAATTTCCGCCCAAAAAAATAAATCATTTGTACGGGTACAGGACAAAGAGATCTATGAAAAGTCAATTAGCTTGGGAGAGCGCCAACAAGTATTCCTCTTTGGTTTTTTTCAATGTTTGTTTATATAGCTTTTTAATTCCTGTGGTGTTTTACTTTCTATATCCACAATTAAACGTATTAATTACCATTGTCATAAACACCTTATTACTACTCTACGTGCTATACGCCACAGAAAAACATTTAAAGACTCGTTTTGACACACAAGGAAACCCCTTACACTAGATAAGGTACACAAAGCACTGATGATTTGTGTACCTTTGACAACCTATTAATACAATATTAAATACAGCCCATGATTCAATCCATGACAGGGTACGGCAAGCACGTGATACAATTGCCAACCAAAAAAATAACCGTAGAAATTAAATCTCTTAACAGCAAAAGTTTAGATTTAAACACTCGGGTGCCTTCTGCCTACAGGCAAAAAGAACTAACAATTCGTAAATTATTGGCATCAGGGCTCACGCGAGGAAAAGTAGACTTGAATTTGTTTGTAGAATCAACCGGAGAGCAAACAGCAACAAAGATTAACGAGACAACTGTAAGGCAATACATGGAGCAGCTATCTCGGGTAGCTCCTGCAGACCAAGTAGAGCTTTTAAAGATGGCCGTTAAAATGCCAGATGCTTTAAAGACAGAGCGAGAAGAGATTGATGAAGATGAGTTTTCTGAAATTTTAAAGGCTGTAACCCAGGCTTTAGTTGAGATAAATACCTACAGGACCGATGAGGGCGAGGTGTTAAAAAATGATTTTTTGCAACGTATTGCTATGATTGGCAAACACTTGCAAGAGGTTTTGGCAATAGACAGCCAACGTATTGAGCTCGTGAAACAACGTCTGAGAAGCGCCGTAAGTGAACTTAAAGAAAAAGTGGATGAAAACAGGTTCGAGCAAGAGTTGATATACTATCTAGAGAAATATGATATCACAGAAGAAAAAGTACGCCTAGAAAATCACTTAAGTTATTTTAAAGAGGCTATTCATAGTGATGAAAGTAATGGTAAAAAACTTGGTTTTATAAGCCAAGAAATAGGACGTGAAATCAATACAATTGGTAGTAAAAGTAATTTTGCGCCAATGCAACAATTGGTGGTTCAGATGAAAGACGAGTTGGAGAAAATAAAAGAACAAGCTTTAAACGTATTATAATGGCTACAGGAGGAAAATTAATTGTGTTTTCTGCCCCCTCTGGAAGCGGGAAAACAACCATTGTACAGCATTTACTCAAACATCAGGATTTAAACCTAGAGTTCTCAGTTTCTGCAACATCTCGCGCCCCTCGCGGGGAAGAAACGCACGGTAAAGAATATTATTTTTTAAGCCTTTCTGACTTTAAATCTCACATGAAGAAGGATGACTTTTTAGAATGGGAAGAGGTGTATCGAGATAATTTTTATGGCACGCTAAATAGTGAAATAGAACGAATTTGGGCCATGGGTAAGAATGTTATTTTTGATATAGATGTTGTTGGAGGGTTAAGAATAAAAAGAAAGTTTCCAGAAAGAACCCTTGCTGTTTTTGTGAAACCTCCCAGTGTAGAGGAGTTAAAAATCAGGCTCAAAAACCGCAAGACAGAAAGTGATGAAAAAATAAACATGCGCATTGCCAAAGCCTCTGTAGAAATGGCAACGGCCCCCAGGTTTGATCATACTATTTTAAATGACACGCTAGAATTTGCATTGCAAGAAGCAACCAAATTGGTGGCCAGCCATATTGCTAAACCATTTAAAAATCCAGCGGCATTAGATAACCCTCACCCTATTTTAGAAGAAGAGTAAATGACAAGTTCAAAAAAAATAGGGCTTTATTTTGGCACTTTTAATCCAATACATGTGGGGCATCTAGCCATTGCTAACCACATGGTAGAGTTTAGTGATTTAGATCAGGTATGGATGGTGGTAACACCTCACAATCCTCATAAAAAGAAAAGCACTTTACTGGATAATAATCATCGCAAAATGATGGTTGATATTGCCTTAGAGGAGTATCCCAAAATAAAATCAAGCGCCATTGAGTTTGATTTGCCACAACCTAATTTCACGGTGAATACCTTGGCTGTTTTAGAAGAAAAGTACCCAAAGCAAAAATTTTGTTTACTAATGGGAGAGGATAATCTAAAGAGTTTCCATAAGTGGAAAAATTTTGAAGTAATACTCTCTAGATACGAGTTGTTTGTTTATCCTAGATTAACTCCCAACAAAGCAACCGCTTTGTTAGAGAACCACCCTAATGTAACTAGGATTGCTGCCCCGATCATGGAAATTTCTTCTACTGCTATTAGAAAAGCAATAAAAAGCAAAAAAAATATACGTCCTTTGTTGCCCCAAAACGTTTGGCAGTATTTGGATGAAATGAACTTTTATAAATAATTATAGCCAATTTTTTGAAATGAAGTACAGATATTGGTGTTTGTTTTTTTTGACCTTTGCTTTTTGCGGTTGCACCTCAGAGTTGTTTTTGCCACAGCCTCAGTCTTTCTCTCAAGAAGACCTGCCATTGTGCGTTTCTAGAGATTGCCCAAAAATTGCTATTGAGTATCTTTTGTATACTCCCCAGAACAATCGCGAGAAACAATTAAACAAGGCTATAAATTCATTTATTGCCGCATCATTGTACCTAGAGGACCCAACAAAAGAGCCAACTGCATTAACCACTCAGGAGGCTGCCAAAGGCTTTGTAAGTTCTTATTGGCGTGATCACGCAGAGTTTCCAGACCTGGCAGCCGAGTATTTTGTTGAGGCCCAGGTAACAGAAGTCTACAGGGATGAGGCTGTTTTATCGTTAGAGTTTAAGCAATACAAATACACAGGTGGAGCACATGGTTTCCAAGATATTAGCTATATTAATTTTAACATAAAAACAGGTGAGCGGCTCACAAATCAAACTCTTTTTAAAGACTATGATGCCTTTAAAGATTTTGTAGAAATTACCTTTAGAAAGAAGTTTGCTATTTTACCCCAACGTAGCATTAACTCAAATTATTTTTGGTTTGACGACAATGTCTTTACCATGCCCAATAGCCTAGGTTTTAATCAAGACAGTTTGGTGCTTCATTATAACCAGCATGAAATTGCGAGTTACAGGGACGCCCCGGTTATTGTATCCATACCCTTGGCTCAAGTAAAAGAGTTTATGAATTAAAAAAATCACCTCATGGCGATGAGGTGATTTTTAGAGAAGTAGTTTTACCAAAGGTAAAACAGAACAATTAAAACACTTCAAAACAGCAGTTGTTTTCTGCTTTGAAGCTTCCTAAAATTTAAAACTTAAACCGGTGTATACACCAAGATAGTAGGGCTTATAACTCACAGAAGTGTCTGTGTATGGATTTAATTGGTATTTAAACATAGGCTCAACATTAAACCTAAACCTACTAGACATTTTATAATGTAATCCTAGCCCTATGTTGGAGGCAAAGCTAATGCTAGATAAGTTATTTGCAGATCCAAGAACTTCACTGTAATCACCTGCGGTAACAGATACTTGATTATCTCCCAAAACAAGTGTGCTAACACCACCAATAATATCCAGACCAAAAGCGCTGTCAAAAACCGTGTAACTTAATTCTAACGGGACCTCATAATAGCTAATGTTTTGATTTATAAAGGCTTCGCCGTTTGTTGATTTTGGTGTTATTTCTCCAAAGGGCCCGTCTTGGTTTTGGTTAGAAAATGTCCCTAAATCTTGGGCAATCACCACAATGCCTTCTTTGTTGTAATTAATGCTTGTTAATGCCGCCGAGATTGGGCCATCACCTAGCTCTATGTCTGAGGTACTGTAGCTAAGGGCCACGTTGTTTATTCCAGAACGAATCTTGAGCCGGTCACTTAGGGCATAACGCACACCAATACCATAACTAATATTTATATCACCTTTTTGTGTGTTGTCTGCAAAGCTAGCATCTATCGATGAACCTTGACTTAAAGTATTGAAATATACAGGAGCGACGTTGGGTGCAATTTCCCAGGGATTTTTTTGGGTGCTTTTATCTGCTACGGCCCCTTTAGATTCCAGTTGCTGTTGCTCTTTTATGGCTTCAAAGATAGATTGTTTTTCTGCAGAGATAGGATTGGTTTTTTCTGTTTTTGTTATTGCCGTGTCGCTATTAGGAGCCACTACTACGGTTTCAATTATTTGCTCTTTGTTTTCATTTAAAACAGGTGTGTTTTTTGGTTTTACCACTGCAAGAGCCAAATTTTTGGGAGCGGTAACAGGATTTTTACTGTCAGCTCTTCTGGCAATTGTATTTTCTTGCTTTGATACAGCAATAATTTGTTTGTTTGCTTTGGTATTGTCTTTTGATTTTATCTGTGGCTTAATTTTCTGGTTCTGTGTCTCTTTATTTGTGGAGGTAATACCAGAGTTGTATTTAGGCAATTTTATTTCAAGTGTTTCATTAATTTTTGGAGTTGTGTTGTTGTCGATTTTTACATCTATTTGTTGCTCAACAATGCTGTTGCTTTGGGTATCACCAAAAGAACCTACTAAATATAAAATCAAGGCTAAACTTGCCGCAACACCACCGACTCTATACCATAAGGCAATAACACGATCTTTTTTGCCTTTTTCTAGACGCGCCTGAATGTTATCCCAAACACGAGAGTCCGGAGCCTCTTGGTGATTTGCTAGGCGCTCATTAAAGAGTTGATCTATGTTCTTTTTTTGTTTCATAGGGATGCTGTTTTTATCAGCAATGTGTTATAGTTTAAAGACCCTCTTTGTTATAGTGGTCAATTTTTGTTTTTAAAATTTTTCTTGCCCTGGCTAGATTAGATTTTGAGGTTCCGTCACTAATTTCTAACAAGGCTCCAATTTCTTTATGAGAATACCCATCCATTACATACATGGTAAACACCAATCTGTATCTGTGTGGCAGCTCCTGGATAATACTTAGTAAATAATCAAGAGGCAAGCCATTATCAACAACTTGTTGATCTGCGGTATCTTCAATTTGCGCCTCATCAGTTAAAGAAAACACTTTTTGCTTTCTATACTTTTGAAGTACGGTATTTACAGTAATTCTTTTTATCCAACCCTCAAAAGAGCCTTTGTCTTTAAACTGCTTTGCCTTATCAAAAATAGTAATAAAAGCATCTTGCAAATTGTCTTCTGCCTCTACCTTATTGGGAGAGTATCGCAAACAAATTGCGTATAATACCCCGCTGTAGCGCTTGTAGAGCTCTGCCTGTGCTCTAGCATCCTTCTTTTTACAGCCTTGTATGATTTGGTCTAAAGTCAAACGTAGTTTCCTTGATTTGTTAGCAATTGTTTTACACAATACCCCTCAAATTATTGGTTACTACAACAATTAGATGCCTGATTGTGAAGAGGGTTGCGTTGGAGATTTTTTATTTGTAAAAAATTAGCGCCAGTA